>JAYTAC010000498.1:0-3405 GCA_043737755.1 Spirosoma sp. | reverse complement strand
CGCACTCGGCCGGTTCGTCGAACAGGGGCCAGATCAGCGGTACCGTCTTGACATACAACTGGTTCCGATTTTGTTGGTAGCTCACTATGCGGGCCGGGTGGTTGTAATAGTCGCCGGTCTGAACGGGATTCCAGCCGAGGTTGATCCACTTGGGAACGGGCTGTTTGCCATTGATCGAGTAAGGATACGGCCCGGCGTAGAGGGAGGTCTGCACCTGACGGCCGAGGTCAACGTTGTTGACCATGTTGACGGTGCTGCCCGCTTCGGAGAGGTAGTTGATGGCCCCGCCCATGTTGAGGTCGATGCCTATTTTGACCTTGTCGTTGGTCAGAAACAACCGTTTGGGCGGGGCCACCGAACCCGGACCGGGTGTCGTGCCCGTAGCTGGACCGGGGTTAACGGGGCTTGTGTAGGGAGCCGTAGCCGGGTAGTCGGTTGTACACATGGATGCCAGCAGACTGACCAGAACGCACAGACAAAGGAGCAGAAAACGCGGCATAAACGGGAACGGGGACGATGACGATCTACCAAACATAATGTACCGGAAGTCTTTATGCAACTATTGCTATTTACCAACCAACACCCGCTATCGAACCGTTCAGTGCGGCCGTTGCCCGAGAAATTTTCGGTGGTCGGCTCGGCTCGGTAGCGCTGTATCGACTACTTTTACTGGGTTTTTGGCTACCCGCCAACCCACTGATTGTCACGATACGCTATTTCTCTACTAATTCGTTAGCTCCGCCGAAGATGCCCAAAAATGCCAGCATTCGCTCCGTTCTCATCATTGGCTCCGGCCCCATCGTCATTGGTCAGGCGTGTGAATTCGACTACGCCGGTTCGCAGGCCGCCCGCTCCATCCGTGAAGAAGGCATCGAAGTCGCACTGATTAACTCCAACCCGGCCACGATCATGACCGACCCGATCAACGCCGATTACGTATACCTGTTGCCGTTAGAGAAGAAATCCATTGTCGAGATTCTGAAAAAACACCAGGAAATGGGTAAGCCCATCGACGCCGTGCTGCCCACAATGGGCGGCCAAACGGCCCTGAACTTGGCCATCGACTGCGACAAAGCGGGTATCTGGCAGAAGTACGGCGTACAACTCATCGGGGTGGATATTCGGGCCATCGAAACGACCGAAGACCGCGAGAAATTCCGGCTGCTGATGATCGAATTGGGCATTGGCGTTTGCAAAGGCCGCACCGCCCGCTCGTTTCTGGAAGGTAAAGAGATCGCTCAGGAAATTGGGTTTCCGCTCGTCATCCGGCCGTCCTACACACTCGGCGGCACGGGGGGCGGCTTCGTTAACAGTCCCGAGGATTTCGACAAAGCACTCGCCATCGGACTCCACGCGTCACCTACGCATGAGGTCCTGGTGGAGCAGAGTGTGATGGGCTGGAAAGAATATGAACTCGAACTGCTGCGCGACCACAACAGCAACTTCATCATCGTCTGCTCCATTGAGAACTTCGACCCGATGGGCATTCACACCGGCGACAGCATAACCGTGGCCCCGGCCATGACCCTGCCCGACACGCTCTATCAGGAAATGCGCAATCTGGCAATCAAAGTGATGGGGGCTATCGGGCAGTTTGCGGGCGGCTGCAACATCCAGTTCTCCGTCAATCCGCAAACCGACGACATCATCGCCGTCGAGGTCAACCCGCGCGTCAGCCGGTCTTCGGCATTAGCGTCGAAAGCAACGGGCTACCCCATCGCCAAAATTGCCGCTAAAATGGCCATTGGCTACAACCTCGATGAGCTGATAAACCCCATCACGGGCACCACATCGGCGTTTTTTGAACCTGCCATCGACTACGTCATCGTGAAAGTGCCGCGCTGGAACTTCGACAAGTTCCCCGGTGCCGACCGGTCGTTGGGCCTACAGATGAAATCGGTGGGCGAAGCGATGGGCATCGGCCGCAACTTCCAGGAAGCCCTGCAAAAAGCGTGTCAGTCGCTCGAAATCCGGCGCAACGGGCTGGGTGCCGACGGTCGCGAACTCACCGACCGCGACGCCCTGACCCACAGCCTGCAGTACCCAAGCTGGAACCGGCTGTTTCACATCTACGACGCTTTCAAAGCGGGGATGTCGTTTCGCACCATCCAGCAACTCACCAAAATAGACCCGTGGTTCTTGCATCAGATTGAGGAACTGATTGAACTGGAGCGCGAAATTCAGCAGTACGACTTAGACGATCTGCCGCCCGAACTCCTGCGCACGGCTAAGCGGAAAGGCTACGCCGACCGGCAGTTGGCGCACCTGCTGACGGTGAAAGAAAGCAAAATCTACGAGTACCGGCAGACGCACAACATCCGGCGGGTGTTCAAGTGCGTCGATACCTGTGCGGCCGAGTTCGAGGCCCGGACGCCGTATTATTATTCGACGTTTAACAATCAACTGCCCATCACGCAGGACCGTCCCGAACCCGTGTCCGACCTGCCCGGCAACGAGTCCGTCCGCAGCAACCGCCCAAAAATCGTGGTGCTCGGCTCCGGTCCGAACCGTATCGGGCAGGGTATCGAGTTCGATTATTCCTGCGTTCACGGTGTGCTGGCTGCTAAGGAAGCGGGTTATGAAACGATCATGATCAACTGCAACCCCGAGACCGTTTCGACCGACCCTGACATTGCCGACAAACTGTACTTCGAGCCGGTGTTCTGGGAGCACGTTCACGCCATCATCATGCACGAGCAGCCGGTGGGCGTGATTGTGCAGTTGGGCGGACAAACGGCCCTGAAAATGGCCGAGAAGCTGACCCGCTACGGCATCAAGATCATCGGCACGAGTTGGGAAGCTCTCGATCTGGCCGAAGACCGGGGGCAGTTTTCGGGCCTGCTGCGCGACCTCGGCATTCCGTATCCGAAGTTCGGGACGGTGCGCGAGTCGGAGGGTGCGCTGAAACTGTCGCGCGAACTGGGCTTTCCGCTGTTAGTGCGGCCGAGCTATGTGCTGGGCGGGCAGAATATGAAAATCGTCATCAACGAAAACGAGTTAGAGCAGCACGTGATGAAGATTTTGCAGGACATCCCCGACAACAATATCCTGCTCGATCACTTCCTCGAAAACGCCATCGAAGCCGAAGCCGACGCCATCTGCGACGGCGAGGACGTGTACATCATCGGGATCATGGAGCACATCGAACCGGCGGGCATTCACTCCGGCGACTCCTACGCCGTGCTGCCGCCCTTCGACCTGAGCGAGGACGTGATCCGCCAAATCGAGGCCCACACCCGCAAAATCGCCGTGGCCCTGCGCACCGTTGGGCTGATCAACATTCAGTTCGCCATCAAGGACGAACTAGTGTACATCATCGAAGCCAACCCCCGCGCCAGCCGCACCGTGCCGTTCATCTGCAAAGCCTATCAGGAACCCTACGTCAACTACGCGACAAAGGTGATG
>JAYTAC010000497.1:0-1236 GCA_043737755.1 Spirosoma sp. | reverse complement strand
GCCGGAACGCCGTACCGCTCGCTGCGGCCCACCGCGTCGTCGGCTAAAAACGTGAACCGGGGCGCGAACGGACTGAGACGCAACGCAAACCACGGAACAGGTTTGTATTCGACCCCGACTCCAAACGTAAGAAAGCCAGGGGCCATCAAGTTAGAGATTAATCGGTTCGTTCCCGTACCGTCGACGTCATATTGGAAGCCACGGGCGAATTGAGAGATAAAATTGGCCGATATGAATGCGTTCCAGTCCGGGCTGATCCGCCGTCCGTATTTCGAGTCGAGAAAAATACGGTCGAGGTTTTTCCGCATTCCCTGCCCCGCAATGGACAGGGTGCCATACTGCAACTCCATCTGGTTGTCCCACGAAATTTTATCCTTTGCGTAGTTGGTGCGGGCGTTCAAGAACAGACTTAGCCCAACCGAGTTCACGCCCCCCGCCTTCCAGTTGGTGCTGAACGAGGCCTGGTTCAGGTTGGCCCCGCCCGCAAACGACCGTCGCCAGTAGGTGGTGTCCGGCGGTGGGGGCGTCACGACAAGACTGTCAATTTGAGCGTATGCGGCCGTTGCGCTGCTCAGCAGAATCAGAATAATGGCTGGTTTATTCATTGTCCGGTTATTTATGCCGCTGAACCATGTTGCAAAACAAGCGACCGGGCGGTCGAAAGAAGCAACGCGCATACCCGTAGTCGTTCCGAATTACTGTTTTGGAACCTGCCTGAACAGAACGGACCAATCCGGGCTGATTTACTGAGCGTCGGGCTGGCTGTTCAGGCTGGAATACTGAGCCGGTGTCAGGCCGGTGTGTTTTTGAAACGCCCGGTAGAATGTTGTTTTCGACGAGAAGCCCGCTTCCATACCGATGCCTTCGAGCGTGAGGTGATTATACCGCTTGCTCTCCAGCATATGACACAGATACCGGACCCGGTGCGCGTTCACGTAGTCACGAAAGTCGAGTCCTACCACCCGGTTCACCATCGCCGAAAGCAGATACGGCGGAATGTTGATAGCAACCGATACGTTGGCCAGCGACAGCCGGGGCTGTAGGTACGGCTGCTGAACAATCATGTACTGCTCCAAAATCTCCAGCTTTCCCCGAATATCCGGTTCGTCGGCTGTCACGGGTTTAACGTCAATACTGTTGTCAACGGCCTGGGGTGGGCTGACTGGCTCTGCATCTTCGGGCGTCGTTTTAGGTGGTATCAGTGCGGCACTCCCGCCCGTTGGCAAAACGCCTGCG
>JAYTAC010000496.1:0-1239 GCA_043737755.1 Spirosoma sp. | reverse complement strand
CGCCGAAGCCATTACCGTTGTAGAACATAATCCGCTCGTTCTGGTGCGGAAATATGTGGCAGTAGTCCATCATCATCGAATCCCAGCCGTCGGCCGACCGCTCGATGCCCGCCCGGTCGTCGTGACGTTCCCAAACCAGCCCGTCTTTCGATTCGGCATAACCAATGCGGTAACTGCGCTGCACGTCGGTGCGGTAGTTGGTGGCGTTGCGGTAGGAGAAATACATTTTGTACAGATCACCGTCGCGGTACACCGTTGGGCGGCCAATGGCATCGGTAAACTCATCGTAGCCAACGCATACGTGACCCGTGCGTGTCCAGGTGATGCCGTCGCCCGACTCGGCGTATTTCACGTCGTAGAAGGGTTCGGGGTGGCCGTTGATAACTTCGATTTTAGTGCAGGACAGATACCACATTCGCCAGCGGGCGGTTCCATCGGCGTTTTCCTCGCGCATCACGCAGGGTTGGGCTACCCATACCTGATCGTAAATGGACCGGTCGAGGAGCGGGCCGGTGTAGTTGCGCTCGAACGTCAGGCCCTCGTCGCGGCTGATGGCCAGACCAATACCAAGCCGGTAGCTGGCCGTTTCGCTCTTGTTCCAGCCCGTGTAGTAGAGCCAGATTTCGTTCCCGGTGTCGGTGGGTACGTTCAGAAACCACGACGGCATGGCCCCCGTCTCGTCGAACATCCCGATTTCGCCTTTGGTCAGGCAGGGGCGGTCGTGAACGTAGGTCACGCTGGACAGGTCGTTGGGATCGAGTTCGACAAACGAGGTGGCCGAGGAACTGTGTTCGTCGCGGGTGGCAAAGTAAACGCGCAGTTTGTCGGCCATTGGAAAGCCGAACGGAACCTGCGCGTGGGTGCGGCTGAACGGCTTCGAGCCGTCAGGTTTGTAGATGAGTCCTCTTTTCTGCCAGGTCATTGAATTCAATTCTTGTTGCTGTAATGCCGATACCACTGCTGAAACACCATCAGCGTCCAGAGTAATTTACGGTTATTTTGTTTTCTGAGGTAGTGGTCGCTCCTTAGCCGGGCTACGTAGGCGTAATTAAACAGCCCGTGCTGCTGAAGCGATGCTTCGGAGAGCAGATCGTCGCACAGGGGACGTAGCTCGTTGCGCAGCCACTGCGATAACGGAATTCCAAACCCTTTTTTCGGCCGATCAATAATGTCGTCGGGAATTTTGCCGCGCATCAGTTCCTTCAAAATGTATTTGCCCGAAAGGCCTTTTCGTTTGAA
>JAYTAC010000495.1:0-3419 GCA_043737755.1 Spirosoma sp. | reverse complement strand
CCCGCACCTCGAGGTTATACCAGCCACCCTGCCCAGTAATGTCACCGGCATACGCCCCACCCGTGGGGTTGTCCTGAATCGTTCGCCAGCCCGTCGACGTTCCCTGCCCGTCGCGGGCCACCAACTGCGCTTCGATGCGGGTGACAGCGGCCGAATAAAAACCCGTAATGCGGATAGTTGCCTGGTTGGCACCATTGCGTTGCAACACGGCCCGGCTGGTTGGAAACGAAACCTGAACCTGAGCCAACATCGAGAAGGGTAACAACAGAAAAAGTACCGCAGACAATACGGAGACGTGTTTCATAACACTGAGAAATGCGGCTGGAATGGTAAAACTGGCCGCTCGTTACAACTATGAATGTTCAGCTAAACCGGTTCATTGGCTACCGTCAGACTACGCCAGATAACGTCTTTCAACTCATCAAGCCCTTGTTGGTTAACGGACGAGATGAAGGCAACGGATACATTTTTGGGTAAATTCTCTTTTAAACGGTCCAGCGTTTCCTCATCGACCAAGTCGATTTTCGAGATTGCCAGCAGCCGCGTTTTGTCCATCAGCTCGGGGTTGTATTCCCGCAGTTCGTTTAGCAACGTGTTATATTCGTGGCGTATGTCGTCGGAATTCGCCGGTATGAGAAACAACAGCACGGAGTTTCGCTCGATGTGCCGCAAAAAACGCAGGCCCAGTCCCTTACCCTGTGAAGCTCCTTCGATGATGCCCGGAATGTCGGCCATCACAAATGATTTATAATCCCGGTACGCTACGACCCCTAAATTAGGTACGAGGGTTGTAAAGGCGTAGTCGGCAATTTCGGGCCGCGCAGCCGACACCACCGATAGCAGCGTGGACTTACCCGCGTTCGGAAAACCAACCAACCCCACGTCGGCGAGTAGTTTCAGTTCCAGTACTACCCACTCTTCGCGGCCCGATTCGCCCGGCTGGGCGTAGTCGGGTGCCTGCTGGGTTGGCGTTTTGAAATGGTCATTACCCATGCCGCCCCGCCCGCCCGGAAACAGAATCACATCCTGACCATCCTCGGTTATTTCGGTCAGCACGTCGCCCGTGTCGGGGTTGCGGGCAATGGTGCCGAGCGGAACGTCCAGCACAATATCTTCTCCCTGTGCGCCACTGCGCCGACCCCCTTCGCCTGCTACGCCGTTTTCGGCTTTCACGTGCTTGCGGTATTTGAGGTGCAGCAGGGTCCACATTTGCGTATTTCCCCGCAGGACAATATGCCCCCCGCGTCCGCCGTCGCCCCCGTCCGGTCCACCTTTTGGCGTGTGTTTTTCACGCCGAAAGTGCACCGATCCGGCACCCCCCGCACCCGAGCGACAGTTTATTTTTACGTAATCAATAAAGTTCGATGAAGCCATGGTTGTTGTTTACTGTGCGCATGAGTCGTTGAACGGGTTAGTTCCGTGCTCAGGCGCATCACACGGGTCGGGTGTCCGCTTTCTGAATCTCCCCGCAAATAGTCTCGAAAATAGCGTCGATGTCGCCGATGCCACCAATGGAGATGTACTTTCCCTGCTGCTCGTAATAATTGGCAACGGGCCTTGTTTTGTTGTTGTACTCGGTCACGCGCCGACGGATCAGTTCCTCATTCTGGTCATCGGGTCGCCCGGATGTTTCGCCCCGCTTCAGCAACCGCCGAATCAACTCCTCATCGTCGACCACCAGCGCGACCATTGTAGAAATCTGCGTGTCGTATTGAGCGAGCAACCGATCAAGTGCTTCAGCCTGCGGCACAGTACGCGGAAATCCATCAAAAATAAATCCCCCAACGGATGTTGCCCCAACGGATCGGTCCCGCTCCGGCGTACCGGCCGACGCGGTTGCCCCAACGGGTCGGTCCTGCACCAGCCGGTCCCACATCGGCCGGTACGCCGATGCGGGACCGGCTGGTGCGGGACCGGCTACAGAAACTTCATTTGCCATAGCTGGTGATGCCAACTGATTTTCGTGCAGTTTATGACCGATCATACCAATCACTACCTCGTCCGGCACCAGCAATCCCTGGTCCATCAGTCGTTTTGCTTCCAGACCCAACTCGGTTCCGGCCGCGATTTGCGACCGTAGCAGGTCCCCGGTAGACAGGTGGATGAGGTTGAACTTGTTGATTAATTTCTCGCTCTGAGTTCCTTTTCCGGCACCTGGTGGGCCAAACAGTACAAGGTTAAGCATGGGGGTCAGTAGGGTCGGATCGCCGGAGCGGTGGTGTCGGTTGCGCAAAAAGTGCCCGTAAAGTTACGATTCGCCCCGAAAAAATAACAGCACCCCCAACTGACAGTCACGGGTTTTAATTAAGTGGCATGACGCAAAAAAGGCACGGACAGAGACTGCCCATGCCTTTTGCCGGTCAAGGCATTAGTCTGTTATTTGCTCGCTGTTTTCTTAGCCGGAGTTTTAGTCGCTGCTGGTTTTGCTGCTGGCTTTGTCGTTGCCTTAACCGGATTCAGCGCTTTCTGCACGTCGGCGTCGTTAGGGTCTATCTCAAGCACTTTATTGAAATACTCCTTGGCTTTCGCATCATCTTTTTTGGCTAAGTTGTAAGACGCCAGAAACTTGTAAGATGTAACAAGATTCTTCTGGTATGTCTGCTTCTTGGTTGAGTCGGTCTCAGCGGTTGCCATTTCGATGAACTTCTCGTAGTGAGGAACCGCAGCCCCCGTCGAGAGCGACACTGCTGATGGATAGGCATAGTATGTCGATTGCCCCCGGTAGTAATAGGCCAACGGGTAGGTCTCGCCCGCCGTCTTTTCAACCTGCTGCGCCATTTGAGCAAACGCTGAGTCGGCCCGCAGGAAATACTGCCGCTTCATCAGACGAATCTGTGCCGTGTCCGTCATTGGATTCAGCGAGTCACGGCCTACCCGGAAACCATACTGGTAGTTGGCCAGTGCGTTGTTCAGGTAGTCGTTGTTCTTCGGGCTTTTGTCCTTTTTTATCGTCTGTGCGTAGTACGTAGCCGCTTTGTCGTACCGTTTCATCTCGTAATATTTCTGAGCGATCTCCCGGTACAGGTTTTGCATTGTGTCATCGGGAGCCGCTTTCTCTAAGTTGACGATGCTCAGCGAATCACCCTGGGGTGTTTTCAGTTGACCATAGGCCCGGCCCAAGTATTTGTAATCGTCGGACATTACCTTCTGAGGAGCCGTCGAGATAAAACGGGTTAGTGACTCAACGGCTTCCGGGTTTTTGCCCAGTGCTGTGTTCGCCCAGCCGTACATCCGGTCAATAATCGGGTTGTTGATTTTGCCCTTCAGTTGGTCTAAGTATGTGATGGCTCCCTGATAATCTTCGGCTAAGAATTTATAACGTGCAATATCAAGCAGTTGCTCGGGGTCTGTCGTACCGCTTTTCTGAACGTACAGTTCATAGTTTTGGGCGGCACTCTTGTAGGCTCGCGAGTTGGCTA
>JAYTAC010000494.1:0-3423 GCA_043737755.1 Spirosoma sp. | reverse complement strand
TAAGGAGCGCAAAGGTACAAAATCCCGCTTATTTGGCAAATAGCCAACCACAAAGAAGATGATTTGTAGCGGGTTAGCGTCATTTTTTTGTTAGGCCTTAAGTTTGGCTCCTCCCATCCCGACCTTTGCCAGTAGAATGACGACGCAAACAATTCAGTACGAATACGCCCCCGGCCACTTCCGGGCCTCGGAGCCGGGTGTTTACCAGCCCGATACGCTCGGTGAGGGCGAGATGGTTCTCAATATGGGACCGCAGCACCCGTCGACTCACGGTGTACTGCGGCTCGAAGTCGTGACCGACGGCGAGATCGTAGTGGACGTGGTGCCGCACGTGGGCTACCTGCATCGGTGCTTCGAGAAACACGCCGAGTCGCTGCCCTTCAACCAGACCATTCCGTTCGTGGACCGGCTCGACTATTTAGCCGCCATGAATTCTGAGCACTCGTTCGTGATGGGCGTGGAGCGGATGCTGGGTATCCAGAACGACATTCCTAAACGGACGGAGTACATCCGGGTGCTGGTAGCCGAACTGAACCGGATTGCGGCTCACTTCGTCGGCATCGGCACGTATGCGCTCGATATTGGAGCCTATACGCCGTTTTTATGGCTCATGCGCGACCGGGAGCACATTCAACGCTTGCTCGAGTGGGTGAGCGGTGCCCGGATGCTGTACAATTATATCTGGATTGGCGGGCTATTTTACGATCTGCCGGTGGGTTTTGAAGATCGTTGCCGGGAGTTTGTGCTGTACCTCAAACCGAAGCTGCTGGAACTGCAGCAGCTTGTCATCGAGAACGATATTTTCATTGGCCGCACCGCCAACGTGGGTGTACTGCCCCTGCCGGTAGCCATCAACTACGGTTGCACGGGTCCCATGCTGCGCGGGTCGGGTTTGCGCTACGATCTCCGCCGGGTCGATGGGTATTCAGTATATCCCGATCTGGACTTCGACATTCCGATTGGTGAGGGGAAAATGGGCACCGTGGGCGATTGCTGGGACCGCAATAACGTCCGGGTGATGGAATGCCACGAGTCGCTGCGCATCATCGGGCAGTGTCTCGACCAACTGACGGGCGACCACAAGCGTACTCGTGATTACGACCCGCAGGCGGTGGTGCCAAAGAAAATCAGGCCGAAAGCGATGGATTTCTATGCCCGTGCCGAAAGCGCGAAAGGCGAACTGGGATTCTTCTTCCGTACCGATGGCCGGTCCGACGTGCCGGTGCGCTGCAAAGCCCGGTCGTGCAGTTTTCATAATCTGTCGGTGATTGGCGAGATCAGCAAGGGAGCAATGCTGGCCGATCTGGTAGCCATTATCGGGTCAATCGACGTGGTGATGGGCGAAGTAGACCGGTGATGCAGTTATCAGTGAACAGTAATCAGTCAACAGTTACTGCCATTAACCGTGGTGGACCTGTTGGCTACTTATTATAACAACACCAATATGTCTTTCGTGTTGCGTCCCAATCCGTCATAATCCAGCCCGTAGCCGAGCACAAACCGATTTTCGATCTCGAAGCCAACGTAGTGCAGGTCAACGGGGTTGGTCAGGGCGGCTGGTTTGAAAAGCAGCGTGGCAATGGCGATGGAGGCTGGGTTCTGAGCGTGGAGTTGTTCGCGCACTTCGCAGATGGTCAGGCCGGTGTCGACAATGTCCTCCACAACGATCAGGTCGCGGTTGGCAACGGACTCAGTCAGGCCCAGAATCTGCTTCAACTCACCAGTCGACTCCGTTGCTGCGTACGAAGCAACGCGGATGAAAGTTATTTCGCACGGAATCGTCAGACTCTTCATCAGATCGGCAGCAAACAAAAACGCCCCGTTCAGCACCACGACGAGTAAGGGCTTTTTGTCGGCATAATCCCGGTTAATCTGTCCAGCTAATTCCTGAACCCGCGTCTGAATGGCCCGGGCCGTAATAAAGGGGACAAATATCTTGTCGTTGATGGTCAGCATGGAGCAAATCGGCGAAGATCAAAGATACGGCAGGGGTAATGAGCGGGCATAAATTCACCGAAAAATAAGCAGGGTTAAACGTACTGCGTCTGGTCTACGTTATGAATACGGCGTTCTGGTAAGCAGGACGACCTGAGCTGCATCCGCAACACGTTGGCTCGTTCACTCAATTGTTCGTTATTATCCAATGAAGAAACTGCTGTTGACGGTATGGCTGACGGGGCTGGCGATGCTGGCGCAGGCCCAACTGTACGACCCGTCGGCGTTTGATAAGGTATATGATGGCTTGCTAAAGCACCCCGGCGTTCAGATTGAGTCGGCGGAGGCTATCAACCAGATGTACAATTATAAATTCTACGAAGCCGACAAGGAGTTTCGGTGGCTGCGAACCCGCTATCCGAAGCACCCCATGCCCTACTTCATGCTGGGTTTGGCCGAGTGGTGGAAAATTGTGCCCAACACCGACGTCACCGACTACGACGAAACCTGTTTGGCCTACATGGATTCGACCATTATACTGGCCGAAAAGCTGTACGACAATAGTCAGAACAAAGTCGAACCCGCTTTTTTCTTAGCGGCTGCTTATGCGTTCAAGGGACGGCTGTACTCCGAACGTAAGAAATGGACCAAAGCAACGCTTGCCGGTAAAAACGCGCTGAAGTACTTCGACAAGTGCAAAGGCAACTCCGATATCAGCCCCGAACTGCTCTTCGGCGACGGCATGTACAATTACTACGCGCAGTGGATTCCCGAAAATTACCCTCTGCTGAAGCCCATTCTGGCTTTCTTCCCGAAAGGAAACAAGCTGAGCGGCATTAAACAGTTGGAAAAAACGGCCAACTCAGCGTTTTACACCCGCGTGGAGGCCCGGTATTTTCTGCTTCAGATCTACAGCATGGAAAACCAGTACGACAAGGCTTACGAAATGGCTAAGTACATGGCGGAGCAGTATCCCGACAACCCGTTTTTCGAGCGGTACTACGCCCGGTCAGCGTTTGCGCAGGGGCGGTTACCCGAAGCAGAAAAGGCTTCCCGGAGTATCATAGCCAAAATTGAACGCAGTCAGTCGGGCTACGAAGGCGTCAGCGGGCGAACGGCAGCTTATATCTTGGGCTACATCAACCAGCTATTCTACAAAAACCTGCCCGAAGCAAAGGCATGTTACCAGCGGTCGATTGAGTTTGCTAAACAAACCAACGCACTCAACGCCGGATACTACTGGTCGTCGGTGCTGGCACTGGGCAAGATTGCCACGGAGGAGAAACAATACGATCAGGCGCAAGCCTATTTTAAGGAGGTAATGGACAAAGCCGAGCGGAAGTCCAGCCAGTTTAAGGAAGCAAAGAAGGCAATAGATGCCAGCAAAAAGTCAAGGAGAGAGGAGCGGAGGAAGAGACAATAGTGTACCGGGCGGGCGATCCCGAATGAGAAATGCACAATGAATGATGGAGTAAACAGCCATCATTC
>JAYTAC010000493.1:0-8370 GCA_043737755.1 Spirosoma sp. | reverse complement strand
CGTTCATAAACCAGACGTACTGCCCCCGCGCCCGGTGCAGCCCTTTGTTCATGGCGTCGTACAGCCCCGCGTCGGGTTCCGAAATCCAGTCGGTAATGTAGTCTTCGTATTGTTTGATGATGTCCAACGTTCCGTCTTTCGACTCACCGTCGATGATGATGTATTCGTAGTCCGTCGCCTGCTGCGCCACCACGCTCTGAATCGTGCGCTCCAAAAATCGCTCCGCGTTGTAAGTGATGGTGATGATGGAGACAGTTGGGGACATAAAGAGCGAAAGGGCGAAAAGCGGAGAGGACTACGTGATGAAGCTACTCTTTCACTATTTCATTCGTTCGCTCAATAAAGATTGGTATAAATCAATGTGTTGCCGGGCTACAACGGTTTCTGAAAAGCGCATCTCGGCTGACTGACGAGCGTTTTGGCGCAGTGTTTCGGGGTTCGGGTGCGTGAGAACGAACGCTAATCCGTCGGCTAATTCCTGCGCTGAGCTAACGGCCGCGAGGTAGCCATTTTGCCGATGGTCGATCATTTCGGGGATGCCGCCCGTGCGAAACGCCACCACGGGGGTGCCGCAGGCTAATGATTCGATCACGGTATTCGGCAGGTTGTCTTCCAGCGACGGGACAACCATCGCGTCGGCTGCGTTGTAGGCGGCTACAATTTCGTCGTCGGTTGTCAGGATGCCCAACTGCCGGACGGGGTAGGGCAACTCATCGAACAGATACGAACGGCCTTTTCCGAAGATAAGAATTTCGGGCGTCAGGTCGGGGTGTTGCTGGCGGAGTAGGGTCAGGGCGTCGGCGAAATATTGAAACCCCTTCCGCGTGTCCGTCACGTTGGCACTGCCGAACAACAGCCGGGGTTTACTAATGGCGGGTAAATCGAGAAACGTGTTGGCTTCGGCGCGGTCGATTGGGCAGAACACGCGCTGGTCGATGGCGTAGGGGATGACCACAAACGGAAACCGGCGCAGCAGCGTACTCCGCATGGCTTCGTTGGCCAACCACTGGCTGGGGGGCGTAAAGAGGATGTTTGCCGTCTCGAACAGCCGGACTTTCTGCTCAAAAATCCGGTATGACAAGTCCCGTTCACCCGGCGTTTTGAGGTACGGACACGATTGGCAATGGCTTAGGAACCGGTCGCAGCCGCGCGAATAGTGACAGCCGCCCGTGAACGCCCATTGGTCGTGGAGCGTCCAGACGATGGGTTTGCCAAGCGCGAACAGACTGCGAAGCGTGTTGATGGACAGAAAGCCGAAGTTGATCCAGTGCAGGTGTAGCACGTCGGCCTGCTGAATGGCCGGGTGGAACGTCAGGTTAGCCCCGAACACGGCCGGGGAAAACTGGAACCGCACGGACCGGTCGCGCTCGACCGGCAAAAAATATAGCCGCTCGGCCACGAACCGCCCAAACGCCGTCTGCTCGGCTAAAAAATTGTTGGCTAAATACGTCACGCCCGCTTCGGGCCGGTGCGTTTCCTGCCGGTTCGAGGTGCCCACGAGCATCGTGCTTTCGACTGCAACGGCGTACCGACCCGCACTGAGCAGGGCGCGGTGGAGCCGGTTGGCTGCTACGGCCGCCCCGCCGAACCGGTGGTAAGTGCTCAGGTGGACGATGTTCATGGGCGGTAGGCAGAAATGTTGAGCTGCAAATCCATGAGGTCGTTGCCCCGGTAGCGACGGTTGACCAATGGTCGCGTCCGCGCCTGATTGCTGTCGATGTAATACCGGAAGCCCTGATTTTCCAGCAGCCGCACAATCAGCCCGAGCGTTTGCGGATGACCGACGTAAGCGTGGTATTCGATGAACAGGTTACGGACGTGGGCCAGCGCATCGCCACAGTCGATGAGCACCTCAGTTTCGGCCCCCTCGATGTCGATTTTGAGCATGTCGACGCGGGTTTCGCGCAGCAGGTAATCGCGCAGCCGCACCGACGGCACGAGCCGACGATCCGTCTCGGAAAACATGGACGCTGCGTCGGCTTCGCCGGAGCCGAAATCAAGCCCGTCGTCGTTTATCCACACGGCTTTGTTGATAACTTCGATATCGCGGATGCCGTTGGTGTGTAGATTCCAATCCAGCACGGTTCCGATGTCCGGGTCGGCTTCAAAGGCGATGATTCGGGCCTGTGGATACGTTTGCCGGAAATACGCCAGACTGGTGCCGACGTTGGCCCCGCAGTCGATGATAACGGGCTTCGCTGCGTCGGTAGAAAACCGGTAGGATTCATCAGCAAAAATCTCCTTGAACTGCCATACGAACGACAGCGCATCGGGCACCTGAAAGCGGTAGTTCAGGAATGGAATCTCGCCCGGCTGGTGGCGCGGTCGACCGGCGTACCGCAAAAACAGCCGCAGCAACCGCCGACCGTTAGAAGTTTGCAGTGCCCGGTAAAGGTTGGTGAACAGGTAACGAAAAAGCCACATGGTGAGCAGGTTGATGGCGCGAACATTCGCTCGTGCCTTTTACCGTGTCAGCATTTGCTGACGTAATAAACGCGAGTGCAAACTCGCTCTGTAAACGGCACGGGCAAATGCCCGCGCCATGTGTTCGCATCAATACGAAAACCCAATGCCTGCGCCGGGATACCAGTGGTCTTTAGGAACCTCCTGATAATACACAAACTTGCGTCGTACCTCCAGCGACAGCCGGGCCAGCACACCCGTTTCGTGGGCGTTGTCGCTCAGCATAATACCCGCCGGGCTGAGTTTGGGCAGCACCACGCGGTACTCGTCGTGCTCATACGTCGCCGAGTGATCGCTGTCGTTAATAAACAGGTCGATGGGTTGGCTGAAGGCCCGCAAACTGGCGAGCGAGTCGCCGTAGAGCACCTGCCCGACTTCACGATACGGACCGTCGAGCAGATATCCCGCTTTGGGCGCAATGTCGGTGCCGTAGTAGCGGCCGGGCGATCCTTCGGTCCGGTTGCGCAGCAGTGCCGAGCAGAGCAGCACCGCTCCCAGCCCTTTATCGACGCCCGTTTCGATGACCACGGCGGGTTTTCGCAGCCGCACCAACGCGTACCAACCCAACCGCCGACCGAATTCTACCCGTAAATCAGCGACGCGCCGGTACGATGAGTTCTTTGTCTTTTCCAGAATGTAGTTTCGTAGTGATTCGTCGGTTTGGGCTTCGCGGATGTAGGTCTGCACCGTTTCGGGTTCGACGCCCGCCACCACCGCCACCGTATGCGCCAAGTACAGCAGGTTGTCGTCGGTCAGTTCGTAGGTGAAATTGGTGTCTTCACGCGAGTCGATACCCCAGCGCAGAATCTGCCCGTAGCGGTGGTTATAACTCCGGCTGGCCTGCCGCAGTCGGGGCAAAAAATTTACCACGGGCGACTTACGCACCTTATACAGCGTGTCGAGACCGAATAGTTGAATGAGGAGTTTTCGCATCAATTAATTGGGTTGAGATGTTTGAATGTGTTGGTGTATACGTGTTTACCACACATACGTACACACCAACACACTCAAAGACTTATTCTTTTCACCCGCTTCCAGATGCCGTTCAGCAGGTCGTTGGCATCCGGCGATATCTTCAACATGTAAATCGTCGTCAGAAACAGGCCCGTTATGGCGGCTGACCGCAGCACCACGTCGACCCCGACGCGCCACCAGATGCCCGTGCTGTGCGGTATTAATTCGGTTGCGTACCAAACGATGCCCGCCAGCACCGCCACCGCCCCGTTTCGCCACGAAAATGGCTGCATTCGGAAGGCGATCCAGACGAGCAGCGTCCTGATGAAATTATACAGGAACGTAGAGATTACCGCCCCAATAGCCGCTCCATTGATGCCGTAGCGCGGAAGCAGGTAGTTGTTGGCCGCAATGGTAACGAATATGAGACCGATAAACAGCAGCGAATCGTAGGCGTAATAGCGGGACGTATACAGAATAATGCCGTTTACGCCCGTTGCCATGTCGATCAGTTTGGCCAGGCCGAGCCACAAAATTACGTAATAGCCCGCTTCGTAACCAGCCGGGAGCAGCGCAAACAGACTCGGCAGATTAACCGCCACGCCCACGAACACTAAGCAGCCCGCAATGAGTTGGTTGAGCGCACTTTTGCGGTAAATCATCAGGATGTTGGCCCGGTCATTTGCTTTCCACGACTCGGCAATGAGCGCCCCGGCAACCTTATACAGCGAGGTGGCAGGCAGCGCAATAACAGCGGCAAAGTTGGCTGCGGTGCCGTATATGCCCGTGTCGGCCAGCCCGGACGTAGCACTGATCATGGCTTTGTCGATGGTCCAGATGATCTGGGTCGACAGGGCCGAGGTGAGCGTGAGGGATGCGTAGCGGGCGATGCTCCGGCGCAGTTCGGGGCTGACCGAGACGTAGTGCCGACCGAAAAACAGAGCTTCATCGCGGGCCACGCTGACCACCATCCCCACCATCGGCAGCAGGAACGCCAGCAGCCAAACGCCCAGAAACTGCCCGAACGTAACCCAGTCGAGCCAGTACAAAACCCCCGCCAACAGAATCAGCAGCCGCTGCACGAATTGCTGGAGAAGGGTGCCCGTGACGGGGTCGTAGAGCAGCCGGGCGTAATTGTCGAACACGGCGAACAGGGCCGTAACGAGCGTCAGCGGGATGAGCAGGTAATAGTATTCGACGAACAGCGACGACTGCGCCCCGTACTGCGCAATGACCCACGGGCGACCCAGCCAAAGCCCCAGCACGCACAATCCGAAGCCGGTTAGCGTGGTTAGCGTGGTGATGAGCAAATAGCCGTTGTGCTGTCGGTCGGCGTTGCGGAAATACGGGAAATACCGCCCGCCCGCGTTGCTGACCCCCAGATTGGACGCCTGCACCAGCACCTGTGACACGGCAATCAGCAGCAGCAGCAGACCGACTTGTGCTTTACTGAAGAGATTCGGAAAGAAAACGCCCTGCGTCAGAAACCCAACGGCCACACCCGCGTAGGCGTAAATCGAACTCTGAATCGTCTGCCGTTTGATTATTCCCATGTGGTGTAGGCTGGACGGCCACGTCCGGCAAGCCGTAAGGCTAAGTTGTGACGGAATGATTATACGCTATCGCGCCTTACCGGACGTGGCCGTCCGTGATACATGTTCCCATTCCAGCGCGGTCCCGGCGTCAATATCCAGGGTGGCGGTTTGGCCGATGACGTCGTCGTAATGGCGGGTATGCAGGCCATTGGCCGGGCGGATGCTGCGCGTGTTGTCGGGGGTGAAGGGTTCGCCCGCTTTCATGGCCTGAACGACATAAAGCGACCGCTTGAACTGTAGACTTTTGCTCTCCCTCGGCGTCAGCACGTAACTAACCTGACCCATTGCTAACCACGCCCGTTCGGTCTCGATGACGAGATTTTTGAGTTCGTCGGGTTCCAGCGAAAACGCCGAATCGACACCCCCGTCGGCCCGGTGGAGCGTCACGTGTTTTTCCAGTACCACCGCGCCGAGAGCCACTGCTGCCACGGCCGCGCCAATGCCCATCGTGTGATCCGACAGGCCAACCGGCACGTTGAACAAATCGCGGAGGTGCGGAATGGTACGCAGATTAGTTGATTCGGGTGTGGCGGGGTAGGTGCTCGTGCATTTGAGCAGAATCAGATTACGGCAACCGTTCCCGCGCAGGATTTTCACCGACTCATCCAGGTCAGCCACCGACGCCACGCCGGTGCTCATGATGACGGGCTTCCCCGTCCGGGCCACGCGCTTGAGTAGGATATGATCGGTATTCTCGAAGGAAGCAATTTTGTAGAGCGGTACGTCGAGCGATTCCAGAAAGTCGACCGCCGTGGTGTCGAAGGGCGAACTAAAGGCGACCATGCCCCGCTTGTTGGCCCGCTCGAAAATCGGTTTGTGCCACTCCCAGGGCGTGTAGGCGTCTTGGTAGAGTTTGTACAGATTTTTGTCGGCCCAGAGCGATTTGTCGTCGCGGATGTAAAACTTCTCCGACGCGCCGTTGAACGTAATGGTATCGGGGGTGTAGGTCTGGAGTTTCAGCGCGTGGGCACCGGCATCGGCCACGGCATCCACGATTTCCAAAGCCCGGTCGAGCGATTGGTTGTGGTTCCCTGACATCTCGGCAATAACGAACGGCCGATGCGCCGGGCTGATGGTATGCTGGGCAACCTGAATGGGTTGGGTACTGCTCATGCTGTGTAGGTATATACCAAACTTGGCATCTTCCGGCCCGGACTGGCCCGGCCTGGATGGGCAAATTTACCGCTTTCGCCCGATAATCTGAAGCCTGCCCGCTCGAAGGCCCGCACCGACGCCCGGTTGTCTGGTTTGATATAGGCATGAATGGTTACCGCTTCCCACTGCTTCTGACACACAGCGCAACCCAATTCAATAAGCTGACTCGACAATCCGTTGCCCCGGTGCGCTGCATCAACCGACACGCCGATGGTGATCTCGTCGGGCATATCGGCCACGGGTGTCCGCTCAAACCGCACTTGCCCCACGGCTTCGCCCGCTCCGTTCTCGAAGACCAGCAGCAGCGCGTTCGAGTCGGCGAGTTTGCCGGTGAACCAGGCCGTGTGCGTCTCCGGCGAAATCGAATTACGGTTGAACGATTGCCGCCGGGTATCGGGGTCGTTGGCCCAATCTAAATAAAGCCGGGAATCAGCGGACTGGGCGGGGCGGTGGGTTAGCATAGCTTGTCGAACAAAGCCCGGAATCGGTCGGGGGAGCGGCCGTCGAAAAACCGGCGTTGGTTGGCTAAGGTATCCAGTGCCACATCGGGCGAGAACTGAAACCCCTGAATGGCTAATTTGAGCATATTCTCTAAACTAATCACGGGTGTCAGGCGGGTGAGCAGCGTCGGGAAATTGACCGATAACGCCAGTTTCTCCTCAGACAGAAACTGCGCCAGCCGGTCCTGATTTTCGGCCGTGACGATGGTAATCAGCGGCCGGTTCACAGCGCAGACTTCGTAGGCGATGGTGCTGCAAGCGGTAATAGCCAGACTGCACTGTTGTAATTCGCTGACCATTTGAGCGGCACTCAGATTTTGCAAAATCGTGAGGCTTGGTAGCTGACCTTGGAATGCTTCGATAGCCGCCCGGTTGGGGTGAAATGCCCCCAGCACTAAATCAACGAGCAGAGCCGGGTCAACCTGCTGAATCGCTTTTAGTACTGTCAACGACGTATTACTTGGATCGGCTCCGCCTAAGTTGACGAAGATTGGACCGTCGACTGGTGGTGAGCCAAACCCTTCCGGCTGTAGAAACTCCGGTCGGAGCAGGGCGTAGCGCGGTCCCAAACAAAACTGTGTGTAGGGTTCGGCGTCGTAATCGGCGTCGCTGATGCCGTCCGCGTGATTGATTACGACGTCGGCTATCTGATGACCCGCTATTAAATCGTCGATGAATATCAGCTTTTTCGCCCGTTCGCGCACGGCCCGCTGATACGTTTCATCAAAGGTGTAGCCATCCAGAATAGCTACGTCATCGGGCGTTACAATGGTCAGCAACTCCGCAACGTCATTGGTTGTAAATGGCACAACGGTTCCATTGGCTTCCTCGATCAGCCGGACGACCTCCGGCGCGGGCCGAACGACGGCAAACCGGAATGAACGGTCCAGCATCCGGGCCAGTGCCAAACAGCGCATGACGTGCCCCATGCCAATTTGGGCATTGCCATCGGCGCGGAAAAGAAGTTTGCTCATCTGTTTAGCCCGGATGTATTAACCGGTATTTAAACTCGGCCACCCGCCAGTCTTCCTCGGTGTCGATGTCGTGCGCGGCCATTTCCGAAATCACCAAACCACCCGAATTGTCGGTAATCAACTGGTGGCTACTCTGAAACGTCGCTACGTCGAAAAAGTAAAACTGACCCGCGTCGTGGTACGTTGGTTCGAGGTCCTGCGACCGCGTCAGGGCATGTTCGGGATGAAGCCACTGAACGTGCCCATTGACCAACCGCACTGCCCGCTGAACAGGGAAGCTAAACGGCTGCACCGGATACACCGTATCGAACTCGTTAGCCGTCAGTATCGAAAAAGCCTGCCAGAGCAACTCAGGCGTAACGAACGGGGCGGTAGGGTACAGACAGCAGGCGTAGTTGAAAACTTGGCCCTGTTGCTCATACTGAACCAAAACTTCGCGCAGCACATCCGCCGTTGTGGCAAAATCGTTGGCGGTTTCGGCCCGGCGCAGGAACGGAACCGACGCCCCGTACTGCCGGGCGAGGTCGGCAATTTCGGCATCATCCGTCGAAACCATCACCTCATCGAACAGACCCGATTGTAGGGCGGTTTCGATTGAATAGGCCATGATGGGTTTGCCCAGAAACGGCCGGATGTTTTTGCGCGGAATGCGCTTGCTGCCGCCCCGCGCCGGAATAATGGCGATGGTACTCATGCGCCCGTGAACTCCCGGACCGATGCAATCACGTA
>JAYTAC010000492.1:0-3428 GCA_043737755.1 Spirosoma sp. | reverse complement strand
GGGATCAACTGCGCGACTACGAAGCCTATCAGGCCGTCAGCATCAACCGCGCCCTGTCCGGTAAACCCGCCGATACCGACCCGCCAAACTGGCAGCATACGTACTTCACGAACCCGTATTTTATCCAGAAAAACCTACCCTCCGGCAACGACAAGGACCGGTTGGTGGGCAACATCGCGCTGAACTACAAGATTCTGCCATCGCTGAGCCTGTTGCTGCGGTCCGGCACCGACATCTGGACCGATACACGCATCAACGTTCTGAACTTTGAGCGGGTGCGCAACGGTAACCGGACGTTTGGTGCGTATTCCGAAGAGGTGCTGCGTCGGCAGGAGACCAACAGCGACTTTATTTTTACGCTCAACAAAGCCATCACGAGCGACTTCTCGATCAACGTACAGGCCGGGGGCATCAACCGGACGAACCAGTACAAGCAGAATAAACTGACCGTCGGTCAGTTGGTGGTCGATGGGGTTTACAACGCCGGGAATGCCAACCCGAGCCAGAATACGGCCCTGAGTGCCATCGAGAAATCGCAGGTCAACAGCGCGTTCGGGTCGGTCGAATTCGGCTGGCGCAACGCCCTGTTCGTGAACGCCACCGCCCGCAACGACTGGTCAAGTACGCTGCCCGCCGAGGACCGGTCCTATTTCTACCCGTCGGTATCGGTAAGTGGCGTATTGAGTGAACTCTTGAACGTGCAGAACTCCGTGCTGTCGTTTGCTAAAGTGCGGGCCAGTTGGGCGCAAGTGGGCAACGACGCCGATCCCTACCAGTTGCTGCAAACGTTCCGGGCCAAGGGTTCCTGGGACGGCTCAGTACCGGAGTTTTACGAGAACGTCAAAATCGCCAATTCAACCCTCAAGCCCGAAATCACGACGGGTACGGAACTGGGGCTGGACCTGCGTTTCCTGAAGAACCGCGTCGGGCTTGACCTGACGTATTACGATCAGGTGTCGCGCAACCAGATTCTGGGCGTTGAAATCTCGAAAGCCAGCGGCTACGACTCGCGGATTCTGAACGCCGGTAAGATTTCCAACAAAGGACTGGAGATCGTGCTGACCGGTACGCCGGTGCGCCTGCCGGGGGGCTTCGCGTGGGAAACGACGCTTAACTTCTCGCGCAATCGCAACCGGGTGCTCGAATTGGCAGAGGGTTTGACGACCTACGTGCTCTACAGCCGTCAGGGACTTAATTCGGAGGCCCGCGTGGGTCAGGCCTACGGTACGTTGTTTGGCATTGGCTTCGAGCATACCCCCGACGGGCAGCGGGTTTACGGAGCCAACGGCTACCCGGTGGTGTCGGCAACGCCCCGTGTGCTGGGCAACATTCAGCCCAACTGGACGGGCGGCTGGCAGAACTCATTCCGCTACAAAGGAATCATTCTGACAGCATTGGTCGATGTCCGGTCGGGCGGCAGTTTGTTCGACGAAGGCACCGGCACGGGTCGCTGGACGGGTCAGTATACCGAGACCGGGCTGGGGCGCGAGGAGGGTATCATCGGTAAAGGCGTGGTAAACGCCGGAACGGCAGAAAGTCCCAGCTTCGTACCAAACAC
Organism: Spirosoma sp.; assembly: GCA_043737755.1. GTDB lineage: Bacteria > Bacteroidota > Bacteroidia > Cytophagales > Spirosomataceae > Spirosoma. The sequence goes on along the minus strand of JAYTAC010000492.1, from coordinate 1,870 downwards.
GACCATCGTACCGGCCAGTACGCTCTACGGCTACAACAATCCGCGCCGGTACCACGAAGCCGCCATTTTCGACGCAAGTTACGTGAAACTGCGTGAGCTGACGCTGGGCTATCAGATTCCGGCCACGCTGCTAAGCCGGGTGAAGATTCAGTCGGCGAAAATCTCCCTCGTGGGTCGTAACGTGCTGATGCTGTTCAAGAATACGCCCCACATCGACCCCGAAGCGGACCGTTTCGGGGCTAATTCCCAAGGCTTTGCCTACGGAGAATTACCCTCGTCGCGCAGCATAGGCGTTAACCTGAATCTGGCGTTCTAAACAAGTTCGTGGTTTGTCGTTGAGGTCGACCTCAGCTACAAACCACAAACTGCAAACTGTATACCATGAAACGAATCCTCCTTATTCTCCTGCCCGCGCTGCTCATCGTCTCGTCCTGCACGAAGGACTTCGACACGATGAACGTGGACCCCAACAACCCCACGGCCGTGGGACCGCAGTACCTGCTGCCCTACGCGCTGGAAGCCTCCGTTGATCGCTACTGGGGCAGCAACGTCCGCTTTGAGCGGCTCAACCTCGACGGGGCCATGCTCTGGATGCAGTACCTGACGCGTAATATCTACTCCAACGAGGGCGACAACTACGGTGTCAACGTGGGGATGGCCAACAACAACTGGAAAGGATTTTACAACGATGGCTTAGTGAATTTTCAGCGCATCATTACCCTGTCCCAGCCGGGCGGCAAGTACGAAAACGCCAACTACGAAGGCATTGGACTCGTGATGCGGACGTGGGTGTATTCCATTCTGACGGACGTCTACGGAGCCGTTCCGTACGGAGAAGCTACCAAAGGCACTGCCGACGCACCCGTTTACACTCCAGCCTACGATACCATGGACAAGGTCTACGCCGGAATGCTGGCCGACCTCAAAACCGCCAACGAAAAACTAAGTACGACCGGCCCCACCGTGTCAGGCGACATTCTCTACGGGGGTGACATCCTGAAATGGAAGAAATTCGCCAATTCACTCCGGCTGCGGTTGGCCAACCGGCAGGCGGTGAAGAAACCCGCCGGATCGAAAGCGATCATGGCCGAAATCCTGAGCGACGCCACCAAGTACCCCGTTTTCACCAGCAACGCCGACAACGCCACGCTGAAGCATACGGCCACGCGTCCCAGCAACAACGAATGGCACGAAGTGATGGTGTTCAGCAGCCGGACCGACTGGAACATCGGCAAGACGCTGGCCGACAAACTCAACGACCTCGGCGACGCCCGCATCACGGTTTATGCCCAGCCGACTAAAGATGGTAAGTACGTCGGTCACGCCAACGGGCTGCCTGACGCCATCGCCACCACGTACCTCGCGAGCAGTTCGATGCTGGGATCATATTTCATGCAGCCGACGACGCCGAGTGTGCTGATGACCTTTGCCGAACTGAACCTGACGCTGGCCGAAGCCGCTTTCGACGGCGACATCACCGGCAGTGCCCAGGCATACTTTGAGAAAGGCATGACCGCTTCCTTCGATCAGTACGGTCTCAAAATCACGGATGCGTACCTGAAAACCGTCGGCGCAGCTACGAAAGAGAAAATCATGGAGCAGAAGTGGATCGCGCTGTTCGGGCAGGGCATTGAAGCCTGGACCGAGTACCGCCGGACGGGTCTGCCGGTACTGCCCGCTAAAGACCCCCGCGCCATTTTCGAGAACGACGGGCTGCTGCCGACGCGCATCAAGTACCCCACGTCAGAGTATTCGCTCAACGATGCCAACGTCCGCAAAGGCGTAGCGATCAACGGGGGCGACGATTCGATGAAAACCAAACTGTGGTGGACGGAGAAATGAGTGATGGAGCCGTATGCACTGAGTAATG
>JAYTAC010000491.1:0-3429 GCA_043737755.1 Spirosoma sp. | reverse complement strand
GGGTCGACATTTCGGGACAGGTGCAGGTGTACATGAAGGGAATGATGAATGATGAATGATGAATGATGAATGATGAATGGCCAATCGGTAAACGCATTCATCATTTATCATTCATCATTCCCTTAAATCCTTCATCAACAGACGGTTTGCCGGGGCCGTTGAGAAGCAGGAAAACGCTCATCGCCAGCAGGTGCAGCGATGGGTACGAGTTGGCGTAACTATCACCGATGACGGCGTGGCCAAACACTACTGCCATAGTGAAATTGAACGTCAGTACCGCAGCCGCCCACCGGGTTTGCCAGCCCAAAATCATCAGGATGCCACCAATAAACTCAGCGTAGGCCGCTAAAAAAGCCATAATCAGTGGAACCGGGAAGTTGAGTTTGGTCAGGTACTGCGCGAACTCCTGCATTTTCCCGAACTGAAAAATGTTGGCCTGCGAAAAGTAAATCAATTGAAAGCCGAACGACAGCCGGAGCAGGAAGGGTGCATACTGACGAAAACGGTGAAGCCAAGCGAGCGGATGATTCATAAGACAAGCAGAACTTGTTCGACAGTTTATTTGTAATCAATCTAAACAATACTTGTTTTGTAGAGCAAGAGATCACAAGCAATGGAATCGGAATTTAGTCGTACCACAGAAGCAGTCAACACGGTTTCGGCAGGAGTACCCGGTCAGACCAATCGGTTTGTCGGTTACGAGTGCGCGTTGAAAACCTGCTGCAAGAAGTACAAAAAGGGCAAACGCTGCAAGAAGTGCCCGAATTAGCCAACGGATTCTCACCCGAATGGCCGCTGTGAGCCAAACAGAGTTTGAGCATCGGGCTGGAGAAGGCGTTGCAGGGAACCCCGCGCCCGGCTATCTTGTCCTACCGGCACATGCACCTCTATATTCACATTCCTTTTTGCAGGCAGGCCTGCCACTACTGCGATTTTCATTTCAGCACGAACCTAAGCCGAAAATCGGCACTGGTCGACGCTCTTTGCGCGGAGATTATTCTGCAAAAAAACTACCTGCCCATTACCGAACTTGACACAATTTACTTCGGCGGGGGCACGCCGTCGCTGCTGACCGAACTGGAACTGGCCCGGCTGCTCGACACTATCCACGCTCATTTTACCGTGTCGCCATCGGCGGAAATCACGCTCGAAGCCAACCCGGACGATCTCACGCCGGAGAAACTGATTCTGCTGCGCCGGTATGTGAACCGGCTGAGTATTGGCATTCAGACGTTTGACGAGGCTGCGCTCCGCTGGATGAACCGCGCCCACACCGCCACCGAAGCCGAAACCTGCGTGCGGCTGGCGCGGGAATCGGGCTTCGACAACCTCAGCGTGGACCTGATCTACGGCATCCCAAACCGCTCCGAGTTGCTCTGGGCGGCTGATCTGCAAAAAATTCTGGCCCTCAACGTCCCCCATCTGTCGACGTATGCACTCACCATCGAACCCGGCACGGCCTTCGGACGCTGGGAGCAGGCGGGTAAACTGCCCCCCGCCGATGAGGACTTAGCCGCCCAACAGTACGAACAGCTGAGCACGGTATTCACCGATGTACAGTATGAACAGTACGAAATTGCCAGTTTTGCCCGCCCCCGCCCCGGCGGACCCGTTCCGTATGCCCGGCACAACACAGCGTATTGGCAACGGCAACCTTACCTCGGCATCGGACCCAGTGCCCACTCCTACAACGGTCACAGCCGACAATACAACATCAGCAACAATACGCGTTATACGGCTGACATTGAGCGGGGTGTGGTGCCCGCCACGGTTGAGGTGCTGACCACCGCTGACCAGGTGAACGACTACCTGCTCACGGGCTTGCGAATGCAGTGGGGTTGCTCGGTTGCCGAGCTGAACGCGTTGCTCGGAGCCGATTTTGCCGGGGTGCAGGCCCGCGACCTGACCACCCTTTACGCGTCGGGCTGGCTGGAACGGACCGAGGATCGGCTGCGGCTGACCCAACCCGGCAAACTCTTCGCCGACCGGGTGGCCGCGACATTATTTGTGGAATAAAGTGGAATACGCGGGACCAATGAGTGCAGATAGCGTCGGCGCAGTTGCCGGGAAAGAATGACAAAAAAGGTGATGCACCGTTCAGGCTACAGTAAAAATCCTCATTTTCGCGCATCGGACCGCTTTTATGACTCCACCGCGTCCTACTAATTCATTCCGCAACGCTTCCCCGCGCCCAAAGGCCCCACACGCGTCGACGCAGCGGCTGCAAAAGTCCGGCCGCTGGCAGCAGGCCCGCCGGTTCATGCGGGAGCGGCCCCTGCTGGAACGGGTTTACTGGTTCTGTGTCAGGGCGTTTTTGTGGCTCTTGTTTGGCTCCATCGGCTATGTTATCGCGTTGAAATACGTACCGGTTTGGGTTACGCCGTTAATCGTTTCGCGCTGGATCGGCACGGTGGGCACGGATGAGAGCGGTCACATCTACAAAAAATGGCGGCCCTACGAAGCGATCAGCAAGGAAGCCGCGCTGGCCGTTGTTGCGTCTGAGGACCAGGCGTTTCCGGCGCACTGGGGCTTCGATTTCGATGAAATTCAGGACGCCATCAAAGAAAATCAACGTCGGAAACGGTCGCGTGGAGCCAGTACCATTTCGCAGCAGGTGGCCAAGAACGTGTTTTTGTGGAATGGCCGCAGCTACGTCCGTAAGGGTTTAGAAGTGTATTTTACGGTCCTGATCGAATTAATCTGGGGCAAGAAGCGCATCCTCGAAGTGTACCTGAACGTAGCCGAAACCGGCCCGATGATATTTGGCGTTGAAGCTGCGTCGGCGCGGTACTATGGGCATCCGGCCGCGTCGCTGGGACGCTCCGAAGCCGCCCGCATTGCCGCCGTGCTGCCCAACCCGCGCCAACTATCCATCAGTCACCCGTCGAACTATGTCCAACGCCGGACCACGCAGATTGCCCGGCAGATGCGGGCACTCGGCGGGCAGCGCTACATTCGGACTCTTTAATTTGATCGAATAGCGTTTTGACTTTTTTAATGGTCTAGATAGCGTTGATTATCAACTGATTCACTTGTAAAACAACCTTATTGTGCGACGTAAATCAATCTTTGGCGTTTTGATGCTGGTCAGTGTACTTTTCATGGCTTCGGCCTGCTCAAAAGACGAACCTGCTTTCAGCAATGTACCGGCCATTGAGTTCAGGTCCGTAACCAAATATGTACCGAAAATCAGTGCTGGCCAAGTTCGGCGTGACTCAGTCGTCATCGGTATTACGTTTAAAGATGGGGATGGTGATCTCGGCGAAGACCTTCGCGATACGACCCGGCTTAAACAGACATTTGCCAATCAGCCGTGGGGCAACTACCAGATTCGCACGTTTGGGCTTGTCAACGGCACGTTTGAAGAAATCACCATAGCAGCCAACGCCAAACTGTTTTTCCAATTCGCCAATACCCGGCGCGGTCCCA
>JAYTAC010000490.1:0-3433 GCA_043737755.1 Spirosoma sp. | reverse complement strand
ACTCGCCAACGGCACTAAATCCCATCTTCACGTTCAACAATGCGCTGGTGAGCAGCACCTTCCCGGCCGACGTACTGGTGTTCGAATCGGCTATTGTGCAGCAGGTGTTTTCGCCGAACGGAACCGTGCTGGCGGGAGCCAACTTCAACCAGAACAACTTTCCGCGCAACGCTGGTTTGTGGCAGCGGTACTACCGCGACGTGGTTCGCTATTTGGTCGATATCATCGGTCAGACGAAGGATAACCCCAGCCGCTCGAATCTGTACAACATGGCCCGCATCTGGAAAGCCCACACGTTCATAGTCCTGACCGATGCCTACGGCGATGTTCCGTATACCGAGGCCGGGCTGGGCTTTTTGGGCGGCAACACATTTCCGAAATACGACAAACAGGAAGCCATTTACGCCGACATTTTGAAGGAACTCACCGAAGCCTCGGCGGCTCTTGATCCGGCCAAAACCCGCGAAACCGGCGACGTAATGTACGGGGGTGACGTGGCGAAGTGGCGAAAGTTAGGCTACTCGCTTTTGGTGCGGGCGGGAATGCGGCTCTCGAAAGTAAACCCCACAGTAGCGCAGCAAGCGGTGCAGCGAGCGGTGGCGGGCGGGGTGTTTCAGACCAACGCCGACAACAGCGCGATTCGGAACGATGCCGCTGCCTACCAGAATCCTACCGGCCAAACGCTGAACGGTTCGGAAGCCAACAATTATTACCTGACGAAAAATTTTGTGGACTACCTGCGCAGCACGGCCGACCCGCGTTTGGAGTCGATTGCAGTGCGCTACGTGGGGGCCGCATCGGGGGCGCAGCAGGTGACGGCCCGCACCGACCGTACCGCTGCCAAACAAATTGGTATGCCCCTCGGCTTCGACAACGGCACCGTCGGGGGGCAGGCTACCAAAGACGGGCTGACCAGCTTCTACGATTATTCGCAGGTTGACCGGACGCGTTTAGCTAAGTTAGCTTCTCCAACGTTTTTTGTTACCCACGCCCAAACGCAGCTTTTATTGGCCGAAGCCGCGCAGCGGGGCTGGGCAACCGGCAGCGCGGCCGATTATTACAACGCGGGCGTCACGGCCCACATGCAGCTCATGGCGGACTATGACGCAGGATCGACCATCCCGGCAACGGCCATTGCCGCGTACCTGACGGGGAATCCCTACGTGGCGGCTCGTGGTCTGGAACTGATTAACACGCAATATTGGGTGGCCTCGTTTCTGAACTTCCCCGAGACCTGGGCTAACTTCCGGCGCTCCGACCTGCCCGCGCTGACGCCCAATCCGTATGCGGCCAAGACGATCAAGGGTAATTTCATCCTACGTCTGACGTACCCGGATTCAGAAAACTCGGTGAACCAGGGCAACGTACAAGCGGCCATCGCGTCGCAGGGTGCCGCCGACTTAGATGCCCCCGTCTGGTGGGATAAGTAATAAATCCGGTTTCCCAACGGTTCCCAACGCTGAACGGGGTCGCCCGTGCGACGGTGGGCTGATGCAAATGATCGGTGCTGATGTTTCGCCCGAGATTCGTATCAGCCCATCGTCGCACGGGCGACCCCGTTCAGCGTTGGGGAACCCGCATACAATTGGCCAATTTTTTGCGGGTAAAAATTTATCCTGCCGATTGCAACCGTTTTGCGTCCGGTCAGGTCCCGTAACTTATCCTGACAAATGATTTCTGAAACAGCGTATGATTAGTCCATTGCCACAAGCTACCCTCTTTCCCGCCCTGCCTGCCCTGAAACGATTAGTCTGGTTAGCCGGGTGTATCTGGTTGGTGTACGGCTGCTCGTCGCCAACGGCCGAAGCCCCCGACCCGGTGCCGAACCCTACGTTTCCCACAGGCAAACCGACGGTTTCGTTCACGGCTGAGGTGGCCATGAAGTGGGGCGACATGGCTCTGCGCGTTACCACCCGAACACCCGCCAACACGCCAACCTATGCGTCGCGGGCGTTCGGTTATCTGGGGTTGGCCATGTACGAGACAACGGTTCACGGCATTCCCGATCATCAGTCGCTGGCCCGGCAATTGACTGGGTTACGTAGTCTCCCGCTGCCCCAAACCGACAGCGTCTACAATTGGCCACTCGCACTGAATGCGGGACAAGCCTACACGCTCAAAAATCTGTACGAACACACTCCGGCCGCGAACAAAACCGCCGTCGATTCGCTGGAAACCGCCCTCCGAATGGCTTATAGCGATACGCTCAAGCCAGCGATTGTGGCGCGTTCGGTGGCGTTCGGGCGGGCGGTGGCCACGGCACTCTATGACTGGTCGAAGGACGACGGCGGGCATCAGGGCTACAAAGACCCGTTCCCCACCGACTATCAATTAGCTACGTCGCCCGGTTCGTGGGTTCCGCCGTTCGATGGGCAGGTGGCCATCCGCCGGGCTTTGCATCCGCGCTGGGGCAATAACCGAACGTTTGCCCCGACCAACACGGGCCTGACCATGCCCAAACCTGCTGCGTATTCGACCAGTCCATCGTCGGATTATTACAAGTTCTACCAGGCCGTTTACACGAAAAACAGGCAGTTGACGCAGGCCGAAAAAGAGATTGCGCTCTGGTGGGCCGACGACCCGAGTCAAACGTTTACGCCCCCCGGCCACTCCTATAACTTAGCGACGATCACGGTCAGAACCACCAGGGCGAACCTGGCCAAAGCCGTTGAAACCTACGCCCGCGTGGGCATGGCCGTCACCGACGCGTTTATCAACTGCTGGAAGTGCAAATACACCTACACCAATGAACGTCCTTCCTCGTTTGTGCGGGCCAACATCGACAGGACGTGGTTTCCCTTCTGGCCCGAACCCCCATTCCCCGGCTTCTCGTCCGGTCACGCCACGCAGTCGGCCGCCACAGCAACCGTACTCACGGGGTTGTATGGCGAAAACATTGCCCTCGTCGATGACTCCCATCAGGGCAGGCCGAGAGATGCCTTTCGCAACGTTGACTTCAAAAACCGCTCGTTCCCTTCGTTCTGGGCCACGGCCGAAGAATCCGCTTACTCCCGATTCCTGGGTGGCATTCACACGCAACAAGACAACGACACCGGCCTGAAAGAAGGCAAAGTGATTGGCAGCAACATCAATCAGTTTCAGTGGCTGAAATAGATTTTATCATCGTTCCGTAGTCTCGCCCGGAGCGGGCGATTGGGGTTGGATTCGGCACGTTGCCCGATGTACGTGTGTGTGCAGGGCAGGATCGCGGCTCAACGATGCTCACGGACTGCTACCGCTCAAACAAGACGTCGGCGAAGTAGTCTCTGGCATCGGTGAACCAGCCCGCCACCGAGAAACCCGTGCGACTGGCTAACTCTTCGATCTGGGCACGGGTGAACTTGCGGGATATTTCGGTGTGGATGATCTCGCCCGCCTGAAACGGCACCGTCATGTCCAGCAACCCAATGTAAACAGTCTGTGCCCGCTGACT
>JAYTAC010000489.1:0-3435 GCA_043737755.1 Spirosoma sp. | reverse complement strand
TCTCGTTTTAGATAACTACGATTCGTTTACCTACAATCTGGTCTACATCCTGCGGGAGCTGGGCCACCGGCCCGACATCGTGCGGAATGACAGAATTTCGTTGGAAGCCGTCGCGTCCTACGACAAAATCATGCTTTCGCCGGGGCCGGGCATTCCGTCCGAAGCGGGAATCATGCAGGATTTAGTCCGGGAATACGGCCCGACGAAGAGCATTCTGGGTATTTGTCTGGGGCATCAGGGCATCGGCGAAGTCTACGGTGCCACGCTCGAAAACCTCGGCGACGTACTGCACGGCGTGGCTCACCGAACCACCATCACCGACCGATCCGAACGACTCTTCGCCAACATTCCCGATCAACTGACCGTGGGCCGCTACCACTCGTGGACGGTCGTACCCGGCTCCATGCCCGCCGACCTCCGCATAACAGCCGTGGATGAACAGGGCCGCGTGATGGCCCTGTCTCACGTGCGCTTTGACGTGAAAGGAGTCCAATTTCATCCTGAATCGGTACTGACCGAGAACGGTGTACAGATGATAAAGAACTGGTTAAACCAATGAAAGCAATCCTGAACCACCTTTTTGAATACAAGACACTGTCCAAAGATCAGGCGAAGCAAACCCTGATTGGCATCGGGCGGGGCGAGTACAACCACGCACAGATTGCGTCGTTCCTGACCGTGTACATGATGCGGAGCCTGCGCGTGGAAGAACTCGAAGGCTTCCGCGACGCCATGCTTGAACTCTGCCTGCCCGTCGACCTCGCAGCTTATGATCCGATGGACGTTTGCGGTACCGGGGGCGATGGCAAAGACACCTTCAACATTTCGACGCTGTCGTCATTTGTGGTGGCCGGGGCGGGACAGCGCGTGGCCAAGCACGGCAACCACGGCGTCTCGTCGTTGGTTGGCTCCTCAACAATCATGGAACACCTCGGCTACACGTTCACGAGCGACGCTGGCGAGTTGCAGCGCAAAATAGAAACGGCAGGCATTTGTTTCCTCCACGCGCCCTTGTTTCACCCCGCCATGAAGAACGTCGGCCCGATTCGGAAGGATCTGGGCGTGAAAACATTCTTCAACGTGCTGGGTCCGATGGTGAACCCCGCGCGTCCTCGAAAACAGCTTGTTGGCGTCTACAGCGTTGAACTGGCCCGATTATATGCGTACCTTTATCAGCAGACAGACAAGCGGTTTGTGATCCTTCACGCACTCGACGGCTACGACGAAATCTCGCTGACAGGGGCGTTTAAGGTGATAAGTAACCAAACTGAGCAGGTGCTGGAGCCAAAACATCTGGGAATGACCGTGTTGACTCCCGAATCATTGGCTGGCGGACGAACGCTGGACGAATCAGCACGTATTTTTATGAACGTGCTGAATGGTGAATCGACACCGGCCCAAAAGCAGGCTGTTCTGGCCAATTCGGCAATGGCACTGCTAGCCGCTGGCAAGACCGAAAGCCGCGAAGAAGCCGTGTCGATGGCCCGCGAATCATTGGAAAGCGGTCGGGCGTTGGAGTGTTTTAAAAAGTTAATGGCGTAGATGTAACACGGACTTCAGTCCGTAAAGTCGGCCGTAGGGCTGAAGTAAAATTTATAGAAAGAGCCTTGTGACTCTACGGACTGAAGTCCGTGTTACGTAATATGACGATTTTAGATCAGATAATTGCCCAAAAACGCATTGAAGTCGCCGAACGAATGGCGGCAACGCCCATATCGGCACTGGAACTGATGCCCGACTTCAAGCGGATGCCGCTGTCGGCACGGGATGCGGTTCAGGATTTTCGTTCGACGGGGATCATCGCCGAATTCAAGCGCAAATCGCCCTCCAAAGGCATCATCAACGACCGGGCCGACGTGACCATCACCACGCAGGGCTACGTGCGGGCGGGAGCCGCCGTGCTGTCGGTGCTGACCGACGAACCGTTTTTTGGCGGCACCCCCGCCGATTTACAGGCCGCCCGGTTCGCCAATCCCGAAACGCCCATCCTGCGCAAAGACTTCATCATCGACGATTATCAGATCATTGAAGCCAAAGCGTGGGGAGCCGATGTCATCCTGCTTATTGCGGCCTGTCTGACACCCCAGCAAGTGATTGACCTCAGCGAATTAGCCCACAACGTCGGGATGCAGGTGCTGCTCGAAGTGCATGACGAGGACGAACTCGACCGCACCCTCACACACACCGTCGATTTGGTGGGCGTGAACAACCGAAACCTTAAAACATTCGTTACATCCGTCGATACGTCGATGCGATTGGTGGATCGAATTCCTGACACGTTTGCCAAGATCACCGAAAGCGGTCTGCACGACGCGGCTACGATACAGGCCTTGTTTCGCGCCGGTTTCGACGGGTTCCTGATCGGCGAAGCGTTCATGAAGACTCCCGACCCGGCCGCAGCGTTGGCGAGCCTGGTTGCTCAATTTAATTCGACTACCATACCCATCTAAAACTACACTGTCTAACTCGTACAGCCATGAAAATCAAAGTGTGCGGTCTGCGTGATGCCGACAATCTGAAGGAGATTGCCGCCCTTGATCCCGACTTTGCAGGGTTTATTTTTTACGATCAGTCGCCCCGCTTCGTGGGCGAGGAGTTGGATGAGGTGGTGGTGCGGTCACTGCCCCGCTCAATTCAGAAGGTGGGCGTGTTTGTCAATGCCAGCCCGGAGTTCATTCTGCGCACGGTCAAGAAATACGATTTTCAGTACGTGCAGCTTCACGGTAACGAGACGCCCGACTTTTGCCGGAGCCTGCGCAACCGGGGCATCAACCTCATCAAAGCGTTCCGGGTCGATGAGACGTTCAACTTTTCGATGCTCAACAATTACAAAGCCCAGTGCGATTTCTTCCTCTTCGACGCCAAAGGTGACCAGCCCGGCGGCAACGGCCACACCTTTGACTGGAGCATTTTAGGCCGTTACGACAACGAGAAACCATTTTTCATCAGTGGCGGCATCGGTCTCGACAACCTCGACCAGTTGGCGGCCCTGAAGGGGATGAAACTCTACGGCGTAGACGTCAACAGCCAGGTCGAAACCGCACCGGGCGTGAAAGACGTGGCGAAAGTGAAAGAGTTGATTGCCCGGTTGCGACCGGTGGAGGCAGAGGAGACGGTGTAGGGTACGCATCCGTTTGGCGGGTATATTTGACACCATGAATGAACCCGCTTATCCGTTTCGCAGCCGTACGGATGGACTATTTTTTAGTTTTCACAGCGTAAGTGAAGAGAAGGTTGTCCCGAAACTAATTATCTACACCCCTGTAGACAACCTGATTTATAACTTGGCCCTCGTTGACGTAATGCCTGACGGCAGTTTGGCAGACAACGTGACGACAAATAACCAAGATATGAACCGGGTCATGGCAACGGTTATTTAAACAGTGTTCGCTTTCCTTGAGAGGTACCCTGATAGATTAGTTTATTTTCAGGGCA
>JAYTAC010000488.1:0-1251 GCA_043737755.1 Spirosoma sp. | reverse complement strand
CTCAACACCTTAATGATAAGGCAAAAATCGCTTCTAACGAGAATCGGATACAAGACTTTTTTCGGGATGTTACTATCGACTATTATGCAGTTGCTGTTTTGTTGATCAGTCTTTTACCTAAAAATCGAAAATTACGACTTTGCATTGATCGAACGGAATGGAACTTCGGAAACTGCCAAGTCAATATTTTAATGGTTTTAGTAGGTTGCGATGATATTCAGATTCCACTTTATTGGGAACTACTGGATAATAAAAGTGGAAATTCTAATGCAGAAGATCGGCTTTGTTGCATGGCTCCTGCCGGGTAGATCTTAATGCATAAAAAAGCACCGGAAAAGCGAACTTTGAGATCGCCAAACCTCCAAAGTCGCTGCCTGACGGCCCGGTGCCATGCCAAAAATACGCTTTTTCGACCCCACTGAGGAACACCCGCCTCAAAAAGTAACCTATCGCCTAACTAACTGGCCACAGTATAATCGGGCCTTAATCAACCGAGGTGCACTTACCCTGTGGCTCGATGAGAAAACACTAGCCGCATGGTATTACGGCGGCCCTCAGCTTGCAGGCGGAGCCTATCGGTATTCCGACGCCTGCATCCAGTGTTGCTTGTCGATTAAGGCCGTATTGGGGTTAGCCTTTCGGCAGACACAGGGCCTGATCCACAGCCTGTTAGAAACCATGAAACTCAGTCTGCAACCGCCCAGTTATACCCAGCTCTGCCGCCGGCAAGCCAAGCTGACCATGGCCTTTGAGCCGCCTCACCCTCCGCCCCCTGATAATGAGCCGCTGCATCTGGTGATTGATAGTACTGGCTTGAAGGTCTATGGCGAGGGTGAATGGCGGGTCAGGCAGTATGGAATAACGAAAAGACGAACGTGGCGAAAACTACATCTGGCTCTGGATGAGACCACTAACCTGATCCACGCCGTTGAGTTGACCACTAATGCGGTCAGTGATGCTGCGACGCTTGAGCCTCTGTTGGCGGGCGTCAGCCAGCCCATCAGCAAGGTGGGGGCCGACGGAGCTTATGACCAGGTCAAGGTTTACGATGTGCTGGCAGCGCGTCAGATCGTGCCGCTGATTCCCCCTCGTGTCAACGCAGTGATCTGGACCGATGAGGCAGGCAACCCCTTGGTACATCCTCGTAATGAGTCCCTTACCATAATTGATGTCATTGGTTTAGGGGCTTGGAAACAGCAGAGCGGCTATCATCGCCGTAGCAAGGCTGAGACGGGCATGTTCCGTTGGAAA
>JAYTAC010000487.1:0-1256 GCA_043737755.1 Spirosoma sp. | reverse complement strand
GTGCTGCCGCTTGGCAGGCAACTTATCAGGATCGAAATGCCGGAAAACCCGGCCACCGGGCCGTTTCGACTACGGGATAACGGGCAGGGTCAGTTGGCCCAAACGTGGGACCACTGGATCACCGTCAGTTCGATTGCTCCTGACCGCTGCCTGTACACGGATACCATCACAGTTCGGGCGGGTTTGCTTACTCCTTTTGTGTGGCTTTTCGCTTTCGGATTTTACGCGTGGCGGCAGTACCGCTGGAGACAGTTCGTTCAAACCCGAATCCAATCAACGGATCAACGCAACTCATCAACGCCCGAATTCGCGAATTTCCCGCCTGTTAAAAAACCTTAAAACCGAACCGCCCGAACAGAAGCGGGCGTTGGACGTTAAGAGAACAGAAGTTTCTCCGGGTTTCGGCACTGATCTGAGCCGCCGAACGTACACCTCCTTACTCGCGAACACATGCAGAATTATTCGATATTATGGGCCGATGATGAGATTGATCTCCTGAAGCCCCACATCCTGTTTCTGAAGAATAAAGGCTACGACGTCACACCCGTCAACAGCGGTGCCGACGCCATCGACGAGGTCGAGCAAACTAACTACGACGTCGTGTTTTTGGACGAGATGATGCCGGGCATGACGGGACTGGAAACGCTTGCCCAAATCAAGCAGATGCGCCCCAACCTGCCGGTGGTCATGATCACCAAGAGCGAGGAGGAGCACATTATGGAAGAAGCCATCGGCTCCAAAATCGCCGATTACCTCATCAAGCCGCTCAACCCCAACCAGATTCTGCTGTCGGTCAAGAAGATATTGGACAACAAACGGCTCGTGACCGAGCGGACCAACATCGGCTACCAGCAGGATTTTCGGAATATCTCGATGCAATACAACGACCGCATGAGTTTCGAGGAGTGGGCCGGTGTCTATAAAAAACTGATCTACTGGGAACTCGAACTCGACACGTCGCAGGACAAGAGTATGCTGGAAGTGATGAACATGCAGAAAAGCGAAGCCAACGCGACGTTCTGCAAGTTCGTGATGAAAAACTACGAGGACTGGCTCAACGACCCCAAGATGGACAGCCCCGTGATGTCGCACCAGTTGATGCGCAAAAAAGTGTTCCCGCTGCTTAGTCAGAGCGGGACAACGAGCGGGGCAGCATCTGCTGAACCTCCTCTATTCTTTTTGCTCATCGACAACCTGCGCTTCGACCAGTGGAAAATCATCGAGCCGCTGCTGTCGGAGTATTTCACCGTCGAAGA
>JAYTAC010000486.1:0-3451 GCA_043737755.1 Spirosoma sp. | reverse complement strand
TACTCTACCGGCAAAAAGGGCTGGACGGCGCACCCGAATTAGTGATTGACCCCAACAAACTCTCCGCCGACGGCACCACGCGGCTGGGGGCGTTCTCGCTGTCGAAAGACGGGAAATACGCCGTTGTCGGCACCTCGGCGGGTGGCTCCGACTGGCAGACGTACCGGGTTATGGATCTCGCCACGAAGCAGTATTTGCCCGAAACTCTCGACTGGGTGAAAATATCGGGCGCGGCCTGGCAGGGCGACGGGTTCTACTACAGCCGCTACCCCAAACCCGAAGGCTCGGCGTTGGCCGCCAAAAATGAAAACCATCAGGTGTTTTACCACAAGCTGAACACCACCCAGAGTACCGACCGGTTGGTGTATGAAGATGCCAAAAATCCGCAGCGGTTTCACACCATCGGCACCACCGACGACGAACGGTTTGTGCTGCTCACCATCAGCGACCGGGGGCAGGGGAAAGACGGTAACGCGCTGTTTTTCATGGATGCTCAGTCCGGTCAGAAAACGTTTGCGCCGGTTGTGGCCGAGGTCACCAATTTCAGTTACGGCGTGGTCGATAACGACGGCGACCGATTGCTGATGCTGACCAACGAGAAAGCACCGAACAGTAAAGTCGTCGCGTTCGACACGAAGGCGCGGGCGTTTTCGACGCTCATCGCCGAGCGGCCCCAGCCCATCGCCGACAACAGCGTCACTGCCGCCGGGAGTAAGTTGTTTGTGGAATACGCCAAAGACGTGACCTCGCAGGTGCAGGTGTTCGACTACGCGGGCAAGCCGGAAAGCGAGATTACACTGCCTGGCATCGGGTCGGCGGGGGGCTTCGGGGGCGAGAAAGACGACAAGTTTGTGTTCTACAGCTTCACCTCGTTCACCTTCCCGCCCACGATTTATCGCTACGAAATCGCCACGCGCAAAAGCACCGTTTTCCGCGCCCCCGAAGTCGATTTCAACCCCGCTGATTACGAAACGAAGCAAGTATTTTACGCCAGCAAAGACGGAACGAAGGTGCCCATGTTTCTGACCTACCGCAAAGGACTCAAACTCGACGGCACCAACCCGACGCTGCTGTATGGCTACGGCGGCTTCAACATCAGCCTGCCGCCCGCCTTCAGCCCGCTCAGGATTCCGTTTTTGGAGCAGGGGGGTATCTACGCGCAGGCCAATCTGCGCGGGGGCAGCGAATACGGCGAAACGTGGCACGAGCAGGGCATGAAGCTGAAAAAGCAGAACGTATTCGACGATTTCATTGCCGCTGCCGAATACCTGATCGCTCAGAAATACACGAGTCCGGCCAAATTAGCCGTTCAGGGCGGGTCTAACGGTGGGTTACTGGTGGGCGCGGTGATGAATCAGCGGCCCGAGTTGTTCCGGGTGGCTATTCCGCAGGTAGGCGTGATGGACATGCTTCGGTTTCACAAGTTTACCATCGGCTGGAACTGGATCGCCGACTACGGCAGTGCCGACAACGCGGGCGAGTTTCCGACCCTGTACGCTTACTCGCCCGTGCATAACCTGAAGCCGGGCCTTAATTACCCCGCCACGATGGTCACCACCGCCGACCACGACGACCGCGTGGTTCCGGCCCACTCATTCAAGTACGCGGCCACGTTGCAGGAAGTCTACAAAGGCCAAAACCCCGTGCTGATCCGGGTCGACGTGAACTCGGGCCACGGGGCAAGCAACACCAAAAAGAACATCGAGACGACCGCTGACATCTATGCCTTTATGCTCTGGAACATGGGCGTAAAGAGTTTACGGGAAGTGGCGGGGAAATGAATAACACCCAACAAAAAAGAAGCTTCCTGAATCAGGAAGCCTCTTTTTTGTTAAACGTGCTGGTTTGTCAGAACTTGAATGCCACACCAAGTTTAAGTGCTGAAACGCCGTAGCCAACTTCGGCAAAGGCCCCGAGGTTAGGCTTGAAATAATAACGACCGCCTAAATGAAGACCAAATAGCACCCGATTCCCATAAGAGTTGTCGAACGCCGACGAACCACCGGGGCCATTGTACGAGTATCTGGATATGTAATAGCCCAGTGCCAAACCGCCATACAAGTCAATTTTGTCGTTGTTTAGGTTTAGCAGCTTGTTCACATGGTACGATCCACGAACGGCAACTGGCAGGAACGTATACTTGTAGTCGTAACCACCCAGATAGCCGTTGTAATTCCAGCTATAGTAGTCAATCTGCGCACCAACGCTGATTTCATCTGTTACGCCAACCTCGAAAGAGGCACCGATGGGTAAGCCTCCACCGTAGTAGCTACTCAGGCCGATTCCGACGTTCAGAAGCTTATCGCCTTTGGCATACTGCGCGAACGATTGTGTACCTGCCAGCAAGCCGATAGCCAGCAGTAGAAAGTTGAATTTTTTCATGTGACGGAATTAGTTTATTTAAACTTGGACAAATTAACGTGTATTCGTTTCACTTGTCAAACCTGAACAGGCGACTTTTATTAATCGGTCAGGTGCCCGGACGAACAGCCGGTGCAGACATCGATAAAATCACCGGTAACTATCAGTCAGTTCACTACTGTCAGGCCTAAAAAAAAGGGTAATCCAGTCGGACCACCCTTCAGGGCTTTCTTATAAAAACGGGCAAGTAGCCGTTAGCCCTACTTTTGTGGTTGCAACACGACAAAGCCATGACTGCCACTGCTTGCCCAATCAAAACTACCACATTTTTTCAGCTCCTTAACCAAACACCTGACTTGGATTTGCGGGATAATCGGGGGAAACCGGTCCGCCGGTGCGGCCATTCGCTGGCCCTGGTGTTGACCGGCTTGGTGGCCGCTCTGTGCTGTGGTCGGGATGGTAACTTATCGCGACTCCATCGCCACATGACCAACCACTTTGAGCCGCTCCCGGAAGCAGTCCAGCTAACTGACCACAAGGTAGTTTCACGTGCTCAGTTGCCTGTTCTGTTAGCCAAAGTGAATGGAGTATGCTTTGCTCATATTCTGTTTGAGTGGTTCGGTTTTTTACTGGATAAAGACCGGAAACGCTGGTTTTCAGTGGATGGGAAAGAACTGCGGGGCAGCATCCAACCCGGACATACCCGGACGGTCGGCCGCTGTCGGCCAGGTATGCGTCTGGGCAGTAGCTCATCAGAGCCAGCAGATAGTGGGCCAGAGTTTTTACTGTGGTAGTAAGGAAAGTGAGCGGCCAGCGGTCGCTCAGTTGATTGAAGATCAAGACCTGGCCCACCAAAAACTCTCGCTGGACGCGCTGCATTTAATTTCCTCCACGCTGACCTTAATTCACACCGCACACCGGAGGGGGGCAATATGGGGTGGGATTAAAGCCTGATCAAGCTCATCTGTATCGGTCATGCACCTTAAAGGATTTGTTTGAGACTGCTGATTATGAGCGGGTTGATGCCAAAGTAAAGAAGCACGGTCGGGTTGAGCAACGCCGTTACCGTTCGTTTACACTACGTACTTGC
>JAYTAC010000485.1:0-3451 GCA_043737755.1 Spirosoma sp. | reverse complement strand
AACGCATCGGCCGAACGGTCGGTCCGGCAAGCATACAGGCAACCGAACAGAACAGATAGTAACAGAGCGCGGACAAGCATAGAAAGCTAACTAAATCGGTTGTCAGTAGTAGTATTAACAGAACAAATAGTAAAAATAGGATAAAAAAGTTGGATGCTTATCAATAGACTTTATATCTTTAGTACCCCGTTCTGTGATTTGTCAGCTACAAACGAACTCAACGAAGCAAGCGACAATTGTCCTACTTTTTTCAGCGAAAAAACTACAAATCAATCGTTTATGAAAAACAACTTTATCTTCTTTTCCCTGCTGTTAGCCGGATCGGGCAGTTGCCTGCTGCCGCAGTGGGTCACCGCACAGGTGCCAGGACCTACCCGGACGGCACACGAGAATTTGGCGTATCGGTCGCAGTTGACGCCCGCCCGGAACGAGTCGCTGCCAACAACCGCCCAACCCCCGCAGGCACGACGACTGACCGGCCAGATCACCGACGAAAACAACGCGGGACTGCCCGGCGCGAACGTCATCGAGAAAGGCACCAGCACCGGCACCACCACCGACGCCAGCGGTAATTTCGTGCTGAACGTCAGCGACGGAGCGACGACGCTGACGGTTTCGAGCGTGGGCTACATCAGCCAGGAGATAGCCATCGGCACGCGCACGACCATCAATCTACAGTTGGTCCCCGACAACCGGACATTAGACGAAGTCGTTGTGGTTTCCTACGGTACGCAGAAACGGTCGAACCTGACCGAAGCAGTGGGCATCGTGAACGTAGTGGAAGCGCGGAAGGTACAGGCACCGTCGGTCGTCGACCAGATTCAGGGGCGCGTGTCGGGCGTTACGGTAGCCGGGGCAGGGGGCGCACCAGGGGCCACGGCGAGCATCAAAATTCGCGGGTCGAGTACGTTCGGCTCCAACCAGGACCCCATCTACATCATCGACGGCGTCATTATCGGCAGTGCCTCGTCCGACTTCAATCCCAACGACATCGAGAACATCACCGTCCTGAAAGATGCGGCTGCGACGGCCCTCTACGGATCTCGGGGCATGAACGGGGCCATCGTCATCACCACCCGGCGCGGCAAAGCGGGCAAGCCAACCATCGAATACAGCGGCTATTACGGCGTACAGGACATTGCTAAACGACTTCCCCTGGCGGGTCGGCAGCAGTACATCGACACCTGGACGGCGGCTTACACCAACGCCGGACTTCCCGTCCCGGATTTTGGCGCGGGCGGGTTCGACACCGACTGGCAGAATGAACTGATTAAGACGGGGGCCATCACCGACCACAACCTGAGCATTTCGGGCGGGACGGACAACGGTGACAACAAATCGAACTACCGGATATCAGGCGGCTATTTCAACCAGCAGGGTACGATTGTCGGGCCGTACTTCAAACGCTACTCGGGGCGCATCAACGCGGGCATCACGCGGGGCAAGCTCAACATCGGCGAATCGCTGTATTTGGCCCAGACCAACGAACGACGAGTCATCGGGCAGCCCTTCGATCAGGTCGTGCGGATGCCACCCACGATTCCCGTGTACGATTCGCGCAACCTCAGCGGCTATGGATTCGGCTCGGCCAACAACCCCACGTTCGGCACTAACCCCATCGGTCAGCAGTTGAAAGACGACAACATGGTCAACAACTACAAAATACTGGGCAACGTGTTTGCCGAATACGCCATTCTGCCGTGGCTGACCTACCGCCTGAGTCTAGGGCTGGATTTCAGCCTGTACCAGAACAAGAATTTTGCCCGGCCCGGTGCGCTGAGCTACAACAGCCCCGACACACCGTTCGGCATATTGGACGACCGCAACGGCCGCTTCTTCAACACGCTGCTGGAAAACACCCTGAACGCGAATAAAACGTTCGGCAAACACCAAATCACCGGTCTGGTGGGCTACACCCGCCAACGCTTCGACCAGAACGAAACGCTGGCGCACATCGAAGGCATCGAAGGCGATTTTTACCAGCAGAACGCGGGTACGCTGAATCCACGAACGGAAGGCCTTTCCCGCATTTCCGGTATCGTGTCGTACTTAGGCCGGGTCAACTACACGTATGCCGACAAGTATAACGTGCAGGCCAACATCCGCCGGGATGCCTCCTCAAACTTCCCGCGCGACAATCAGATTGCGTATTTTCCGTCGATCTCGGCGGGCTGGAACATCAACCGGGAGCCGTTTATGCAGGGCGTTTCGGCCATCGGCGACCTACGGCTGCGGGCCAGCTACGGCTCGGTGGGCAACCAGGACATTGCGCCGTATTCATTAGACCCGACCATCCAGCCGAACCTGAACTACGTGCTGGGCGGGGGCAACGCGATTGTGCCGGGGGCCACCAACCGACAGTTGCAAAACTCGAATCTGCGGTGGGAAAGTAAAACAACGGCCGACGTGGGCGTCGATGCGAGTTTTTTCAACGGCAAGCTGCAACTGACGGCCGACTACTTCAACTCGTTGTCCAACAACCTGTTATTACGGGTGCCACTGCCCATCACGGCGGGTAATCAGGGGGAAAATCCATTCGACAATATTGGCCGAATCAGAAACCGGGGGTTCGAGCTGAGCCTGACTTACCAGGACAAGCGCGGGCCGTGGCGCTACAGCGTGAACGGACAAATTACCAGCATCCGTAACAAAGTGCTGCAACTAGTACCGACCAACGGTAACCAGCCACTCTTTGGTTACGGCCAGATTACGCGCACGGCCGTGGGGGGTCAGTTGGCCGAGTTTTACGTGCTGAAGCAGAATGGTATATTCCAGATGCCGGAAGAAATCAGTGCCGGTCCCCGCCAACCCAACGTGACACCAGGTGACGTGCGCTACGCCGATCAATTGACAATTGATACGAATAACGATGGCATTTTTGACAAAGCAGACGGGCAAATCAACAACGACGACCGGGTATCGGTAGGAACGCCGTTTCCGACGCTGGAATACGGCTCGAACATTGCCGTGTCGTACAAAAATTTCGACCTGACGCTGTTTTTTCAGGGAGTAGCGGGCAACGTGCTGTTTAACCGCAGCCGCCAGTGGACCGACCGCTTCGACGACGTGCAGAACGTCCGCTCCGACGTCACGTTCTGGAAAGGACCGGGCAGTTCGACCACAACGCCGAAACCCATCCGGGGCGATCAGACACTGAACCCGGCTTTCAACACTGACCGCTGGGTGGAGAGCGGGGCCTATGGTCGGCTCAGAACGCTGCAAATAGCGTATAACTTCCCATCGACCGCGCTGAGCCGCTTCAAAATGAGCACCGCCCGCGTGTACGTCAACGCGCAGAATGTGCTGACAATCAGCAAGTACTCGGGATATAACCCTGACGTGATTGGTGACGTAGGGGCCGGTTCGCAGAACAGCAGCAACTTCTTCGGGCGCGGCATCGACCAGGGCAATTACCCCGTTCCCCGCACCATCAGCGTTGGGTTGCAGGTGG
>JAYTAC010000484.1:0-3453 GCA_043737755.1 Spirosoma sp. | reverse complement strand
AGCAAAACCAGTACCCTGGCGTTGTGCCACAGCAGCAGCGGTAAACTAATCAGGTAACCAAACAGGGGCGCGTGGTAGGACAGAAAGTCGCGGTAAACGAGTTGGCCCTGCAAAGCGGCCTCCGCTTTGCGGTAAAAAAACTCAACGTCGTTGCGCGGCTCCTGATTCAGCACGACGTAGACGCACAGGAACGGCACCAGCCGCAGCAGTACAAACGTCGTGCAGGTAGTAACGCGCTCGTTACGTTGCAGAAAAGGTCCCACCCGCCAACGGTTGGCGAACAGGAGCAGCACGGTTGCTGTTAAGCCAATGACAATGATCGTTTTAACGAGTGAGGTGGTATCGAACGAGATCATGGGCGGGTTCGGTAAACGTTAACGGCACAAGTTAGGTAAGTATCTGGATGGAGTTTGTTTGCCGTGGCCAACAAGCACACGGATTGATTAAGCGGCTGCACGTTTATGCCACAGAATACACGGGAGTCCTTTTTCTCTACAAAGGTTGGATTGATTCGACGGGCTTGGGCAGTACCCGGTTGGCTCCCGAAATCTGTTGCCGCTCCCGTTCCCGGATTACCTCCCGCACAACGTACAATGGCCGCCCTTTCGTCTGGAAAAATATGCGCAGTACGTACTCACCAATCATACCCAGCGCAATCAACTGAACGCCACTGAACAGGATAATCACGAACAGCAGGGCCGTAAACCCCTGTGGCACGTCGCCGTACACGTATTTTTTGATGAGCGTCTGAATCAGGTACAGAATGGCCACGCCGAGCGTAATCATGCCCAGTCGCGTAACTAATTTGACGGGGTACTCGCTGAAGTTGAAGATGCCGTTGTAGGCTAATTTGCGCAGCATCTTGAACGAATACTTCGACTCCCCGGCCTGCCGGGCGTCGCGTTCGTACTCGACGCCGATTTGTCGGAAACCAATCCAGCTTCGCATCCCGCGAATGAAGCGGCTTTCTTCGGGCATCTGACTCAGCACGTCGGCCACGCGTCGGCTGATGAGCGAAAAGTCACCGCTGTCCAGCGGAATTTCGACGTAGGAAATGGAGCGCATCAACCGGTAAAACGTCGAGTAAGCGAGTCGTTTGAACCAGCCTTCTTTCCGCTTCTTCCGAACGGCATACACCACATCGTACCCTTCGCGCAGTTTGGCGTAAAAGTCGGGCAGCAGTTCGGGGGGGTCCTGCAAATCGCCGTCGATGATAAACAGCGCTTCGGTGGCGCGGGCAACGGCCATTCCCGCCGTCAGCGCGATCTGATGACCGTAGTTGCGCGACAGAAATACGCAGTGGTAGCGGCCATCGGTCAGGGCCAATTGCTGCATCGACGAGGCCGTGTCGTCACGGCTTCCGTCGTCGATCAGCACCACCTCAATGGCGAGGGTCGACGCGTCCATGACGGTATTCAGCCGGGCAACGAGGTGCGGGAGCGACTCAGTTTCGTTGTACAGCGGAGCAACGATGGAAATCTGCGGTTCTGGCAAAACAGTGATAAACGAGCGGTTGAGGACAGGCAAAAGTACGCTTTTTTGGTTTTGGGCAGCGTCGGGCGTCGCTTTCTTAGCGAATCGTAATCTGCCGGTTACTGAAGCGAATCGGTTGGGTTTGATCAAGCGACGCTTCGCCCGTCCTGGCGCGGACCGATGGCGTCAGGATGCCGACCCGGTAGGTGCCCGGTGCCAGCATGGGGTTGATGACCTCGGCCCAGATCGCTCGGACGGGTCGCCCCCCATAAAACGCGCCGGGCCGGAACCCCGACTCCGACGGGAACAGGTACGTTCGCCGGTCGGACTGCACCACCACGGCGGCCTGACCAACGAGCTGCGGCAGGGCGTCGAAATCCGTTTCGATAACGTAATTATACCCGCCCCCGCGCATTGCCAACGCTACTGTCGAATCGACGGCCACCGAAACTACCGGTTTCAGCAACGCTTCGTAGGGCGTGAAATACCCGTCGGGATAGTGATACATGTCCCGCTTCACAGTCTCCTGCATCACCCGGCGCACCATATCGGCAAAAGGCGACCCCCACTGCGGTCCCAGCCCGATGTCGTTGTGTTTCTGATTGAACGAGAACGTCAGCAGCATTTGCTTTCGGAAGGCGATCTGGGGCCAGTGCAGCCCGTAGGAAATTATCCAGACGACCGCGCTCACCACCAGCCCGGTGCTTATCCAGCGACGAAAAACAAGGCGCGACCGGAATTCGCTCAGGCCGTTGAGGTACACCAGCACCGTCAGCAACGCCGGATAGATCATGTAGTTACTCACCAGCATGACGTCGTAGCCGAAGCGGGGCCGCAGAAAGGCGATGATTGCCGCGTTGACGAACAGAAACGCGTAGCAGCCCGTGAAAAAATACCGCCGACGCTGCTGAGCCGGGTCGGTTTGCCGGTTTCGGGACCACAGCGGCCAGTTCATCCGCCACAGCAGCCAGACCACCGTGGGCACCAGCACTAATCCGAACAGCGTTGGCAAAATGCTCCGCCGGACAATGTCGACGTCGTTAACGGGCAAAAAATCGAACAGCGCACCGACAAACGTGAAAAACGCAGCGATGACGATGTGGGGCGATTCCAAAAAAAACGACACGCTGCTGCCGTTGCCCTGCGAGTTCTGAAAATCGTGGAAGTAAAATATAATCGTGGCCACGCCAACGCCGACCCACAGCCCCAGCCGGGTCCAGTGCCGCGCCAAAACCAGCACCACCGCCCCCGCCACCCAACCGAACAGCCCGTTACTCATCGACAGCGACGCCCAAATTTGCAGTCCCATTGCCCCGGCGAAACGGTACGTTCCGCTGCCCGACAGCAGGTAAATGGCGGATAGGGTAAGAAAGATAACGACCTCGTGCTGTAGTCCCGTCAGTGCCCACAAACTGGTGAGGTAGTACTGGGGCTGCCAGAAAATGAAGCAGACCGGCACAAACGCCAGCAGCGGCAGGTTCATGGACCGAAACACGCGGTAAAGCAGCGCAAACGTGCCGAACAGAAACCCGAACGCCACGAAAATGAGCCACCGAAAGTTAACCTCACCCGTCAGAAACCGCATCAGGACGGTAGTAAGTTTGGCGGTCAGGATGCGGTGTTCATTGTTGGGTCGCAGCAGCCAGTCGACTTTTTGGGCCAGCGTAGTGGCGTCGCTGTAACCGAGAATGAAGCTCAGAAACGCGTCCATATCGTCTACCCACGGCACATTGACGGCGTAGGTCAGCACCAGCAGCCCGTAGCACACCACCGGACCGGCGATCAGCAGCGGGGCTATCCGGCGCAGCCAGGCAGCGGCAACGGGTTTGGCAGACGAGGCAGCGAGGGTCGGCATGAGTGTTTTTGTGTTTTGTATGGGTATTACCCCACGGCTGGTACTGTCGTGAAAGTCAAGTTTTGGGTAGGATTTTTTTAATACCTTTGGACTACAAGTAGGACAACTCGGCTTCGGCCACTTGA
>JAYTAC010000483.1:0-1260 GCA_043737755.1 Spirosoma sp. | reverse complement strand
ACACCCCCGGATCGACCTGCGTCACGAACAGGTACACGAGCCAGCCCGTCACCAAAGCCGCAACGGTGTTGAGCACGTAACCGATGGTCAGGCCCTCCCACAGGTGCATCCGCCCCTGCCCGACGTTCTTGCGGTAGTACCACACCGTAGTCACGATCATGATGATGTGAATGCCGTAGTCCAGCACCCGGATGTTGCCCAGCGCCGGGATACCGAAAGCGTACAGACCCAAAAAATACAGGAAACAGAAGACGCCCGTGGCCAACCCGGCAAGGAGCGGAAACTTTAGCAGCGGATTATTGAAATGAGCAAGAATACTATTCATGAAACTGGATTGAACTGGCCCCGATGCACCGTCCCGACCACGCGGCCCGTGAGTGTCTGTCCCAGAAAGGGTGAATTTTTCGACTTCGATAACGACCGCTCAAACGTCCGCGTTCCGGCCGGGTCGAAGAGCGTCAGACTGGCGGTCTGCCCCTCAGCAACGGACACGGGCGGCAGGCGCAGAATCTGCCGGGGCCGGGTAGTGAGTGTAGCCACGAGCTGCGCCACCGACAAGCCCTGATTGTGGGTGATTACCGCCGAAAAAACCGTTTCCAGACCCGTTACGCCAAACTCGGCCTGGTCGAACTCGAGATTCTTGCTTTCGGCATCCTGGGGCGTGTGGTCCGACACGATGGCGTCGATGGTGCCGTCGGCGAGTCCCGCCCACAGCGCGGCCACGTCGCCAATCGACCGAAACGGCGGGTTCACTTTCAGATTCGTATCGAATCCGGCTAATGCCGAATCGTCGAACACAAGTTGGTGAGCCGCCACGTCGCAGCTTACGGGCATTCCCTGCGCTTTTGCCCGCCGGATCAGTTCAACCGAGCGGACGGTGGAGATGGTGGAAAAGTGAAGCACACTCACCGGCTGGGCTGCGGTTGGATTCAACTCCGAAGAGCCAGAAAGCACATAATCCAGCAGGCGCAGGTCGCGCTCCACCATCAGTTCCTCGGCCAGCGCGGGCATTCCCTTCAGGCCCAGCATCGTACTCTGAACGCCCTCGTGCATCTGCCCGAACCGGGTCAGCAGGGTCTCTTCGGGGCGGTTCATCAGCAGACCTTCGATGGGTTGCAGGTATTGCAGCGTCTTCAGCAGCAGGTCGGGGTTCTGGAGCGGGTGGTGCCCGTCGGAGAAAGCTACGGCCCCGGCGTGGTGCAGGTCGAGCATATCGGCGAAATCCTCGCCAGCCGCCTTTTTCGTCACAGCCGCAATCAC
>JAYTAC010000482.1:0-1261 GCA_043737755.1 Spirosoma sp. | reverse complement strand
AACAGGCTGGCGGTGGATCGACCAGAACATTGCCTGGGCCAGGAAGTACGGTATCTACCTGATCCTCAACATCCACGTGCCGCAGGGAGGCTTCCAGTCGAACGGGGAGGGAACCGCCCTCTGGACAAACCCCGAAAACCAGAAACGCCTGACCGCCCTCTGGCAGGCCATCGCCAAACGATACGCCGGTGAACCCATCATTGCCGGGTATGACCTGCTGAATGAACCCCAGACGACACAGTCCATCGACCAGTGGAAAACGCTGGCCCAGTAGCTTACGGACGCCATCCGGCGGGTCGACAAAGGGCACCTGATCGTGGTTGAACGGCTCAACGCCATCAACAACGTGTATGGCGACTTCACGGGGGAGTCCAACCTGTTTCTGGTTCGGGACGAAAACGTGCTCTACGAATTTCACACCTACGAACCATATTTTTACTCGTACCAACTGCTTGAAGGGTCAAAACTGGGCGATGGCGGCAAGTATCCTGACCCCAACCTGATTACCATACCGGGCGACGCCCGCTGGTATTCGACCAGTTCCGGCAACCCGGCCGTGGCAGCGGGCACCACCGGCTGGGCGTTTTACGAAGGCACGAAATTTACCGTCTCGGACCCGGCCATGAAGGTGGCCATGCCCGTTTTTCAGGTGGCGGCAGCGGGCAGCGGCACGGCCCTGCTCGACGATATCGTGGTGAAGGAATATAATCCGAACGGCCAGTTCGTGCGCGACGTGCTGACGCTGAACCCCACCACGGCCGACGACTGGTATTTCTGGTCGCAAAACAACACCGGCTCATTGACCGTGGCGCCGGAGGGTCGCGCCGATGGCCGGTCGCTGGCCATTTCGGGCACCACCGGCGATGCCAACGTGGGTGCCTACACCAAACGGTTTGTTCCTAAACAAGGATACGGCTACCAGATCAGCGGCTGGCTAAAAGGCACCAACCTGCCCGCCACCGCCACGGCCAAACTACGACTCGATTTTGAGACGACCGCTTCGCCCGTTCTGGCGCGGGACAAGAGCTACTTGGCCAGTGCAATCAAGCCCGCCGTGGACTGGGGCAAAAAGAACAACGTGCCCATGTACTTAGGGGAGTTCGGCGTTGGCAGGCCCTGTTTCCAGAATGGCAAAGGCGGCACGGCCTGGGTGAGCGACATGCTGGACCTCATCGCCGAAAATAACCTTCACGCAACGTATCACGTCTACCACGAAGACAGCTTTGGCATCTACCCCGGCTACGGTCGGCTGCCCGTGGCC
>JAYTAC010000481.1:0-1262 GCA_043737755.1 Spirosoma sp. | reverse complement strand
TTGATTGGGCAAGCAGTGGCAGTCATGGCTTTGTCGTGTTGCAACCACAAAAGTAGGGCTAACGGCTACTTGCCCGTTTTTATAAGAAAGCCCTGCTGGAGCAAGTTTCTGCGCGAATGCAACAGACCAAAGAAGAGTTGTCGACTGATGAGCACATTGACTTCGGTAGTGGCCGGATCGAAACACGCCGGTGTTATGTGGAGACTAATATGGACTTGTATGATGATCTAAAAGCCTGGCCTGAGTGCAAAAGTGTGATTATGGTCGAAGCCCGTCGGGATGTGAATGGTCACGTTAGTGAGCAGACCCGCTATTATTTAAGCGATTTGGCCTTGTCAGCAGCGAGTTTCAATCGAGCTGTCCGGCATCATTGGAGTATTGAGAATCAGTTACACGGCGCGGGCGGCCCCGTGGCATTTAGACCTGGTTTTTCATGAAGATCAACAGCGAGTACGGGAAGGCAATGGAGCCGAGAATTTTGCCACCATTAGCAAGCTTGCTCTCCAAGTTTTGCATCGTGTAGAAGACAAGGAAAGCATTAAGAGTCGGCGAAAGTTAGCCGGTTGGGACTATAATGTACCCCATTCTTCGTACCACCGGTTGGCAAAACGAAATGGTTAGTTAATTAATTTTTGTTCCCCTTCGGCCAGCACTTTTGCTGGCGTTTTGTATCCCAATGACTGGTGAGGCCGCCGTTCGTTGTAATAGGTCATGTAATTCGCCAAGCCCTGCCGCAGAGCTAATCCGTCTTGGTAACGATTCAAATAAACATTTTCATACTTGACGCTTCGCCAGAATCGCTCCACAAAAATGTTGTCCAATGCCCGGCCTTTGCCGTCCCAGCTAATGGCAATCTGGTGATCCTGAAGCACACTCACGAATGCATCGCTGGTAAACTGACTGCCTTGATCTGTCGGGGCCGCCCGCGCGGTTAAAAATCACCGGCTTACCCCATCTAGTAAGCGTTTCTTTCAGCGCATCTACACACCAGTCAGCATCCAATGTGTTGCTTAACTGCCAGTGTAAGACGTACCGGCTACGTAAATCCAAAATCGCCAGCAGATAAGAAAAGCCCTTCTCCATCGGAATATACGTAATGTCAGTGGCCCAGACTTGATGAACATGACTGATTACCAACCCTTTCAGCAGATAACTGAACCGTTGCCGGGGCTGGCCGGGTCGGGATAAATTAGGTTTGGGAAATTGTGCTTCCAGGCCCATCAACCCTCTAAGTCGGCGTACCCGCTTGACATTGACTACGT
>JAYTAC010000480.1:0-8459 GCA_043737755.1 Spirosoma sp. | reverse complement strand
ACGCTGGCAGATTCGAGTTTGCCGCCCGTTGTCCGGCGCGAGATGGTGTACGCGCCGGGCTTCATGTCCATGTCGACCGGGTAGTAACAGGTGCCGTTGACGGCGGGCCAGACCCGCTTCTCAAAGCTGCACCGGAGACAGTTTCCCGCCCACCGGGCCACTTCGCCCTGCGCTACGCTGACAGATTTAGGTGTTGTTGCACTTGTTGCGGTGCTTTTCTGAGCCTCCGCTACGGACGCAACTAAACAGAGGCTGACAGCAACCGGGATAAAGAATGGTTTCATAATTCGGCGAGTGTGTGTTTAGTGTTCCTGTTCAACCCGTTCTGCCGGGCTATGTTTTAAAACAAAAAAGCCAGTCCTCAACGCGGGACCGGCTTTCCATACTCTTTCTTAACCTAAACTAAGTTCTTATTGTGTAGGATGTGCGTTGAGGACATACATCGTGTATCCCACGTCACACATCCCGTCTAATTCCCGCCTTTCACCCGGTTCTGTTCGGCAGAGGTGGCGGAGTTGCGCTGGCGTTCGCTCTTTACATTTTGATTACCAAAGCGATACGTAAACGTGAGGTTCACCCGGCGGCTCTCCCACCGCGACCGCACCCGAAAGTTGATGTCCTGCACCACCGCCCGGCCGTTAAACTGATTGAGCCAAAACGGGTCGCTGACGTTCAGTTTTACGTTGCCCTTGCCCGCCATCACCTTTTTTTGCACCCCCAAACTGAATCCGCCCTGGGGTTGTGATCGGTAAAAACCATACTGCGCGGCCGAGTTGTACCAACCCGACAGTTCGGCCGACAACGCCTTGTTCAACGTGAAATTATTGGACGTGTACAGGTTGTAGGCCACTATTTTCGTTTCGTACGGTGCCCCGGAATAAACCGTCCGGTAGTGCTGATAGTAGGCACTCACGTTGTTTTGCATCCGCCACCATTTGGCCACCACCACCGGAAAGCTAACCGTCAGGTTTACGTTGTTCATGCGACCAAGGTTTTCGGGCGTTACGTACGTTACGTTCCGCTCCGGGATTTGGCGGGGCGTTTCCTGGTTGATGAAATCGGTAGTACGGCTTACGCCCAGCGTCGTTGACACGGTGCTTTTGAACACGTGCGTCAGTTCGACCGAGTTGGTGTATTGGGGCCGCAGAAAGGGGTTGCCCTGCTGATAGGTGTAGGGGTCCAGAAAAAACACGAACGGGTTCAGGTTCTGGTAGTCGGGGCGGTCGATCCGGCGGCTGTACGACAGATTCAGCACGTTGTTGGTGTCCAACTGCCGCGACAAAAACAGCGTCGGGAAGAAATTCAGGTAGTTGCGTTCGACGCGCTGGTTGAGCGTAATCGACATGCCGACCGAGCGCGTGTGTTCGGCCCGCAGCCCCGCCTGAACCTTCAGCTTTTTGCCCCGGCCCACCGCACCGGCGTAGTTCAGGTATCCCGCATTGATATTTTCTTCGTACTGAAACTGGTTGGAGCGACCACCGTCGAACAGCCACTGTTTCGTCTCCTGCTGAAGCGTATCGAAAATGGAGTTGTTATCGGCGTTGACAAAGCTGCTTTTCAGGCCCGCTTCCATTTTGGCACCTTTTTTCAGCGGATGCACATAATCCGTTTTAAACGCCAGAATGCTGATTGTCGACGGCATGATATTGCGCACGTCCTGCTGCGGGCGAATCGTGCCGCCGTTGGGACCGTAGAAAGCGGTGCTCAGGTTGTTGCTGTTGCGGCCGTTGTAGCGAACATAATCGGCGTCGACGGTCCATTCGCGCGATCCGGCGTTTTGGTCCTTCCCGTCAAATTCGTACTTGTAGTTCAAGTTGCCCGTCACGTTGTTCAGCAACTCGCCCGCGCTGGTCTGCGTCACCGGATTGCTGGTCAGTTGGCGGCTTTCGTTGCTGATGAGGGTGCTGTTGATGCCGCTCGACCGCCAGTCGTTCGAGAAGCCGTTGACCAGCACACCAACTGTGCTTTTGGCGTTGACAAAGTAGTCCAGGCCGCCTTTGTAGGAGTGCCCTACAAACTGATTGGGCCGGAACGATACCTGATCGAAGTAGGTCGTTCGGCCGTTGAACGGGATGGTGCGGTTGAGTTCGTTGCTTTGGGCACTTTCCCGGTTCACGTAGCTGTAGTTACCGAACAGATTCACCTTGCTGCTCCGGTTATTGACGTTCAGCGACGTGTTGAACTTCGGCAGATCGTCGTGAACACCGAGCAGGTTGTTTACCCAGCCATAGCCCGTGCCAACGATGAACGACCCGTTAGTGCCAAAATTCTTATTTTTCTTCATCTTGATATTGATGATCCCCGAGTTACCGGCCGCGTCGTATTTGGAGCCGGGGTTGGTGATGATCTCAATGGTGGCAATGTTGTCGGAGGGGGTATTTTTGAGCAGATTCGACACTTCCTGCTGCGAGAGGTACGTTTGTTTACCGTCGATGTAGACGATCACACCCGATTTCCCTTTCAACTGAATCTGGTCGTTCTGGCGGTCGATGGTCACGCCGGGGGCTTTTTCGAGCACTTCGAGGGCGGTGTTTCCACTGGCCACGATGCTGTTCTCGACGTTGACAACCGTCCGGTCGACCAATTGCTCGATGAATGGCTTTTGGGCCACCACGTTCACTTCGGTCAGGCTTTTCGATTCGTCGGCCATTACCAGCGCGGGTAATTCGATGGTCGGGCGAGCTTCGTCAATCGCGAACGGTGCGCTGTACGTTTTGCGGTATCCCATCTGCTGCGCCATCACTACGTACCGCCCCGCCCCCACATTATCGAACGAATATTTCCCGGCAACATCGCTGATTGCGCCTTTGGCGAGTGTCGAGTCGGCTGCTTTGAGCAGCATCATCGTCGTGAATTCCAGCGGCTTACCGGCCATGCTGCTCACTTGGCCCGTCACGGCACCCCGCGTCAGCACCTGCCCCAGTGTTGCAGTCCAGGTCAGCAAAACAAGAATCGAAACGGATAAAGTCGTTTTCATACGCAGTGGCTTTTTTCAGGAGGTTGTTGTGTACTTTATTCATTTAGTACGTGGCAAATGTAGGTAGTGGGTATCACAAAGTACCTTATCTTACACAAGCGGTCTGATCGGCAGGATAAGCGGATTTTGACGGGTAAGACTGCTATATCAGGTGGTTAATCGGCAAAAAGATGCGGATGACAACCAGAACGTTGCATCAACGAATTAGTTTTCGGCACGAAAAAAACCCACGCGACGGTGGGTTCTCAGTCATACGAACGGGGTCAGTCTTACCGGCGCATCAGGGCCGTCCGGCGGGAATCTAATTTTAGAAAAATAAACAGGAGAATCGAAAATGACCAGAGCGACGAACCGCCATAGCTGAAGAACGGCAGCGGAATCCCGATCACGGGCATCAGACCGATGGTCATGCCGATGTTGACCATGACGTGAAAGAAAATGATCCCCGCCACGCAGTAGCCGTAGATGCGGGCAAACTTGCTGCGCTGTTTTTCGGCCAGAATCACAATCCGCGACAACAGACCGAGGAACAGCGCAATCACGATCAGGCTGCCGATGAAGCCGTGTTCCTCACCGATGGTACAGAAGATAAAGTCGGTGCTTTGCTCGGGCACAAAGTCGAACTTGGTCTGTGTCCCTTCCAGAAACCCCTTGCCTTCGAGTCGCCCCGAGCCGATGGCAATTTTGGCCTGCGTCACGTTCCATCCTACGCCAAGCGGGTCGATGGTGGGGTCGACGAGGACTTTGATGCGGTTGCGCTGGTGCTTTTGGAGGACGTTATTCACGAAAAAATCAACCCCCGTCACGACCACCATCATTCCTGCGCCGACTAGACCCATCGAGAAAAGGTTGCTGGTCGTGCGGTTGTAGCGCGGCATCAGCAGCACCAGCACACCGAACAGCACCACCACCCCGGCGAAGATGTACAGCTTCGGAAAAACCAGTGCCAGCACAAATAAAGCGGCTACGGTGATGCCCACGGCCGGAATCCAGCCCGGCAACCCTTCGCGGTAGAGCATGATCACGAACGAAGCAAAGACCAGCGTGGAACCAGTTTCGTTCGAGGCTAAGATGAGCAGACATGGCAGCACGATGATACCGCCGATGCGGAGCAGGTCTTTGCGTTTGGTCAGGTTCATGCCCGGCACGTCCATGTACTTGGCCAACGCCAGCGCCGTGGCTACTTTGGCGAATTCGGCGGGCTGAAGCGAAATTCCCCCGAACTTGAACCACGACCGCGACCCGTTGATGTTAGAGCCGAAAAACAGCACCAGTACCAGCATCAGAATCATGAAGGCGTAGAAGAGGTAGGCAAATGAGTCGAAAAACTTGTGGTTGATAACTAAGATGCAAATAATCAGGATCACCGTCGTACCGATCCACATCATCTGTTTCCCGGCGTTGGTGGTCATGTCGAACAGATTGGTCTGGTCTTCGGGATTGTACACGGCGGCATACACGTTGAGCCACCCCAGCGTTATGCAGCCGAGAAACAGCACCAGCGTCAGCCAGTCGATGTGTTGCGAAAATGGGTCGTTACGGGGCATTAATGGAAAATTTCGGCGGTGCTATCAGTTGCCGCTCGCCACCAACGGCGCAGCGGTTTGGGGGATGGCCTTTGTCAGGAGCGGTTTGAGTACCTGAGACGTATCGGGCCGACGGACTTGAGTCGTGTCTTTTCGGGGCGTTGCTCGGCGACCGGCGGGTATGCCCGTCAAGGGCGGCAGGTACTGAGCTTCCATCAGACGCTGGGCTAATTTCTTGGCGTATGTCCTCTTGCTGATGTACCGTTCGGCTACTAATGCCGCCACCGGAGCCGCCACGTCGCCCCCCCACCCGGCATTCTCCACAAAGACCGCAATAGCAATTTTAGGGTCGTTCATGGGCGAAAAACCAACAAAAATGGAGTGGTCATATCGGTGGCCATACTTGTTATTCTGCGACGTCCCGGTTTTTCCGCACAGGTCGAGGCCCGGCAGATTAGCCGATTTGGCGCTCCCAGTGATGACCGTCCGGCGCATTCCGTCAATGACGGGCAGGTAGTATTGACGGTCGATACCCACGTCATGGCGTTTGAGGTACTCCGTGGGCACTTCGTTTCCAGCGCGGCCAAACCCCCTGATGTAGTGGGGAGTAACGTACCAGCCCCGATTGGCAATGGTAGCCGCTAAGTTGGCTAATTTCAGCGGGCTGATCAGCAGTTCCCCTTCGCCGATGCTGAGCGAGGCAACGTAGGAAAACTTCCACCGGTTGGCACCGTGGTAAGCCCGGTCATAATAGTCGACGTCGGGCAGATTTCCCCGCAGCTCACTGGGCAGATCAACGCCGAGTTTTTTTCCCACCCCAAACTTCTCGACCCGCTCGTGCCAGCTTTTCAGACCGATGGCCGACGCCCTAAACGTGTTCCGTTCGGGGTTGTTGTAGATCATTTTCCGGAATACTTGGTAGAAATACGGGTTGCAAGAGTTGCCAACGGCCCCACGCAGGTCCTGCCCCCCCCGGCAGTGGCAGCGCATGGGCGATCCCGAATGGTAATAAACCGTTTGCGGAAACAACGTACCGTCCTGCTGACCTACTAATGCCTGAACGAGTTTGAACGTCGAGCCGGGGCGGTAGCTGGCCATCACCGGCCGGTTGATGAGGGGTTTGTAGGGATTTTTTATCAGCATCCGGTAGTTTTTGGAGAACACGCGGGTCGAGAGCAGATTAGGGTCGTAGGTCGGTGCGGAGACGGACGCCAAAATCTCGCCCGTTGCCGGATCAATGGCGACGATGGCCCCCACTTTGTGCTGCATCAGGCTGTCGGCGAACCGCTGTAGGTCGATGTCGATGCTGGTGATCAGGTTTTTACCGACGGTCGCTACGGTGTCGAACGCGCCGTCTTTCCACGATCCTTTGTTGACGCCCCGCACGTTCTGCATCATGAACTTCACCCCCCGTTTGCCCCGCAACTGAGCTTCGTACTGCTCCTCCAGTCCGTTATTACCTACGTAATCACCCTGCCGGTAGTAGGGCACTTCCTGTTCATCGAGTTGTTTGCGGCTTATTTCGCTGACGTAGCCGAGGGCGTTGGCTAAGGTATGAGCCGGGTAGGTACGCATGGCACTGACCACCGGCTCAAAGCCCCGGTAGTCCACGAGCGCATCCTGAATCCGGGCGAAGTCTTCTTTGGACATCTGCCGCAGAAACAGCGATGGTTTCAGCATCGAGTAATTTTTGGCTAACCCCATGATGCTGTCGAACTCCGACCGGGTGAGGTTCATCAGCCGACAAAAAGCCAGCGTGTCGGGCATCCGCACCTGCTTCGGCGTCACGTACAGGTCGTAGACGGGGGTGTTCAGGACAAGGAGTTCATTGTTGCGGTCGTAAATCTGCCCCCGGTAGGGTATTTCGACCACCCGCTTGATGGAGTTCTTCGACGCACCCAGCGAATACGTATCATCGAGCACCTGCAAATAAAACAACCGGGCCAGATACGTCAGCCCAACTAAGCAGAACACCCCTATAATGACCCATTTACGATCTTCTAACATGACAACAACAACCCACTCAGCTGATTTTGACTGAATAAAGCAACTCAAAGATAAGCAAGTATGCAATGTATAATAGTGAATGAACGATGAATAATGAAAGTGAGTCCGGCGTCATCGTTATCCTCATTATTCATTGTTCATTCACCATTATGCATTGACCTTCACCACCCCCGCGCGGTTGTTTTCACCCGGCACAAGTACATGTCGGCCGTAATGTAAAGCGTGGTTCCGTCGTCGCCCCAAGCGCAGTTGGCGGTGGCAACACCGGTTTTGATGTGGCCCAGAAACTCACCCGTCGGCGACAGCACCAGCACCCCACCAGGTCCGGTGGTCCAGATGTTGCCGTCGCGGTCTACTTTCATGCCGTCGAATCCACCCTTGAGTCCCTGTTTTTTCAGCCCCTCGGCCCCGAACACGACGCGCCCCTTGCCCGCCGATCCGTCGGCAGAGAGCGGATACGCCATAATGACCGGGTTGGCCCCATCCGACTGCGCGACGTACAACGTTTTTTCGTTGGGCGAGAGGGCCACGCCGTTTGGCCGGGTCAGTTCGTTGGTGATGAGCGATACGGTTCCCGGCTGACCCCCACGAGCCGGGGCAATGCGGTAGACGCCGAAGCCTTCGGTTTCGCGGCTGGGATCAGCTTCTTTTTTGGGCAGGCCGTAGGGCGGGTCGGTGAAGTAGTAGCTGCCGTTGGAGTGGGCCACCACGTCGTTGGGGCTGTTGAGCCGTTTGCCGTTGTAGTTATCGGCGAGGGTTTGCTTGCCACCGCTGCCGGTTAGGGGCATGGCCGATACCCGCCGGTCGCCGTGTTCGCAGGCAATCAGCCGCCCCCGCCCGTCGATGGCTAAGCCGTTGGAGCCGGGTTCGTCGCCATACGGAACCGCGCCGGTGTAGCCCGACGGTTTCAGAAACGTCGACAGCCCGTCTTTCTCCGTCCACCGGAAAATAGTATTCTGGGGCACGTCGGAGAATAGCAGATACGGCCCTGCGCTGCCCTGCTTCACCCAAACCGGCCCCTCCGCCCAGCTGAAGCCACTGGCCAACACCTCAATGCGGGCATTCGGGGGAATGAGTTTGTCCAGGCGCGGATCGACGCGCACAATCTGACCGATGGTGGGGTAGGCTGGCTGGGCCGTGGCCGGGCTGTGGGGCAGTGTCAGCCAGCCGGTTAGCAGTAAAATAAGAGGTTTCATAGTGCCTGTCGGGAGTTGACGGCAATAGTACGAAGGTTTTACGTTTTTGGTGTCTGCGTTTTTTTTGTGCATCCGCTCACTCACCGCCAGTACGGCATTTCGGCCTGCATGAGCACCGGCATACTACATCGTCACTTTACCTGCACAGTTGCCTGCTTCACGCCCGGCCTGCCGTCCGGGGTAGCTCCCTCGGCCCGGATGCGCAGGTTGGTTTTGGCGTCGGAGGTGAAAAATGACACCGTTGTCCGGCCGTCGGCCCCCGTCCTGACCATCGGCGACCAGAGCAGCGTGGTGCGGTAATCGGGGCGACGGTCCCGTGCTTCGTTTTTTACGTCGTAGCGCGGAGCGTAGAACTCGCGTAAGGGCGCATAACCGGGTAGTTTGGCCACCAACGTGCCGGGGGTAGCTTCCTTTGTCAGATCGGTGTTGGGTGAGCCGCGTTTGGTCAGCACGGAGATGACGCCCCCGCCCCCGCGCGACCCGTAAATAGCCGCCGAAGCCCCTTTGAGCACGTCTACCCGGTCCACGTCCTGCACCGTGATGCTGTTTATCGTTTGCAGGTCGACAGGTATGCCATCCAGCACGAACAGCGGTTCAATAGGGCCGTTGAAGTTGGCCGCTCCCCGAATCTGCACCCGCGCGCTGAACCCCGAACCCGTCACCTGCACCCCCGCCACGCGCCCCTGAATCACGTCTAAAATGGATATCCGCCCGGCCGTGTTGTTCTGGTCGAACTTCACGGTGGCATCGGGC
>JAYTAC010000479.1:0-1263 GCA_043737755.1 Spirosoma sp. | reverse complement strand
ACCGCCCGACGGTGTTTGCCCATGGCGAAGACAACAACAACGGGCCGCCGTGGATGCCCAAAAACTCGACGGGCCGCTACAGCGGGCAGAGTTTGTCGCTGCGCGAAGCACTGGGGCAGTCGATCAACTCGGTTAGTGCGCAGTTGATCAAGAAAACCCGCGCGGGT
This sequence comes from Spirosoma sp., assembly GCA_043737755.1. Classification (GTDB taxonomy): domain Bacteria; phylum Bacteroidota; class Bacteroidia; order Cytophagales; family Spirosomataceae; genus Spirosoma. Next base: position 1,096 of record JAYTAC010000479.1, on the reverse strand, counting down.
GCCGTCATCAAGTACGCCAACGACATGGGAATTCTGAGCAAAGACCTGCCCAATAACCCGACGCTCTGTCTGGGCACCGGCGACGTGTCGGTCTACGAAATGGTGGCGGCCTACTGCGCCTTTGCCAACGGCGGCACCCGCGTCCGGCCCATGATGCTCATTCGCATTACCGATAAAGACGGCAACGTGCTGAAGAACTTCACGCCCGACGCCAATCAGGTAATTAGCGCGAACCGGGCCTACGAAATGCTCCACCTCATGCGCGGGGCCGTCGAAGAACCTAACGGCACGGCGCAGCGGCTCAGAACGCAGTACAAACTGCTGGAAGGCGGCAATGAGATAGCGGCCAAAACCGGTACCACGTCCAACTACTCCGACGCGTGGTTTATGGGCATGACCCAGCATTTAGTATCGGGCCTGTGGGTAGGTGGCGACGACCGGCCGATTCACTTCCGCACGATTGAACTGGGGCAGGGTGGCCGGTTAGCCATGCCCGCCTGGGCGGTGTACATGCAAAAAATCTACAAAGACCCGACCCTGACGCAGTACCGCCCGGAGCCGTTCCGCAAGCCCAACAATTTCAAAATCGACTGTGGCGGCTACCACATCGACTCCTCCCAGCGATATATTCCACCCAAAGTTGTACCGGAGGACGAGGAAGAGATTTTGCAGTAGCCCGGCAGCAAGTACAGCCGAGTTCGGTGGAAGCGAAATAAATTTCACCTATCACACGCAATAGAAATGCCCGAAGCATCAGTTTCGGGCATTTTAACTTTGTTGGCATTCAGACGTTCTCTACTCGAGTAAATTACAAACTATCGCTCAAGTCATTATGAAACGGACTGGCTCATTTATCGTACTTCTTGTTTTACTCAAGTCTATGTCCTGCTTCGCCCAGGTATACGTAGACGGCGTTGCTATTGATACGACCAACACGCCGTTTTGTCAGCTTATATGCTCCAATAACAGCCTTTTGACCAAAACTTTTGTCACAATTGACTATGGACAATACTACATCAGTACGAGACTTAACCGTCAGCGGATAGAAGGGTCGGATAGAAAGCCAGTCACGTTCAATTCCAGCATCGATGCGCTG
>JAYTAC010000478.1:0-8470 GCA_043737755.1 Spirosoma sp. | reverse complement strand
ACTTCGAGCCGGGCATTCACTACGCTCAGACTCAGATGCAGTCGGGCATGACGGGTACGAACACGGTCCGAATTTATAACCCCGTCAAGCAATCGCAGGACCACGACCCGGAAGGCATTTTCATCAGGATGTGGATACCGGAGTTGGCCAACTGCCCCGTTGCCTACATCCATGAGCCGTGGACCATACCCCCTCTGGAGCAGGACATGGCCCATTTCCACGTCGGCATCAACTATCCTGCTCCCATCGTGGACATCGCCGTAACCTACCGCGAAGCCCGCGTGAAACTCCACCAGCCCCGCAAAACCGAAGCGGGCAAAGCCGAAAAAGAGCGCATCCTGAAAAAACACGCTGTTCCCCGCACCTTCGCCGATAAGAAGAAACCAAAAGCCGTTGTTGCCAGCGAGGAACCCATTCAGGAAGAAAGCGAAGCGGGGGTTGACGAGGTGTGAATAAAATTACCAGCCTACGTCAATAATTGCGTTCAGTTGAATGGACATTATTGCACTACGATTATCAAAAGCATAATATGAAGAGAATAACACTTCTGGACCAACATTAACGTCGAAATAACTTAGTCTACCCAGTCGACGCTAAATCCCGTGAGCCAGCAGAATTTTTGGCACTTACGTTGCCGTAAAGCAAATCGGAGTTTTTTCTGACAATGACTTCCTGATTGTTAACGTCGAAGTACTGATTGTTAAAGTAAGTACGCAAGGGCTTGCTGACCTGAGCAGTCAAATAATTGCCTGAAAAATTACTGGCTGATTTACCCAATTTAATACTCCGATTCATATTGTGATAGTAGCGTAAACCTGCCTTCCAGTTTACGTTAAACGTTGATAATCTCTCAGGTAGATATCCAAATACTTCGGAAGTGATAGTACCTGCCGGATAAAGACTCCGAGTGTTTCGATACTTGGAATAACGCCAATCGCCGTCTAATCCGGCGAGGACAGAAATAGATGGCGAGAGCTTGTGCTCAATTGCTACTTCTACGTTAGCACCAACTCGGAATACCCGGCTTTCATAGGTCGTATTTCTATCCGTGGCAGGCCAGACACCAATTTTAATCAGCGTCTTTTCTTCCACATTCGCCCGCGTGACATAGCGGATGAAGCGTTTGACTTCGCTCTTCGAGATGGACTCGTCTTCGGTTTTGTACTCGGTACGTACCGAATCGGTTTGGGCTTGGGCTGTTATCGCCAGCAACAGGATAACGGCGGTGTAGATAGGTCTCATGAGTGATATTAGTTTATCGTTTACTGCCAATTGCGTAACTCAATCCCGCCTGAAAGCTGTGAAAACCGCCATAGGGCGTCGAGGACAGGGTAATTAGATCAGTCTGGTAACGCAGGTCAGCCGCGAACCGGTCGGTAAACGCGTAGCTCGTGCCCAATGCCAGCCCGGTAACGGCATGAGATTGAACCGGCGCATTGCGCTGACCATCGCTCTCCCGGTAGCCGTTCAGAAAAAACGCTGCGTATGGCCCGCCGTACAGATGCCAGCGGTAAGCGACCTCGTGCCGGAATAGCAAAGGCAATTCAAGATAGTTCAGATTGCCGAAAGCGGGCAGGACACGGCCATTACTTTGTATTTCTTTAACGCAGTAGCCCCGCTGGGCATAATTGATTTCTCCCCGAGCGGCCCACGTCAGTGACAGGGGCAACTCCGCCCACAACCCACCCACAAAACGCGTTCGGTAACTACGACCGGCCGAACCGCTCCGGTTCACCACGTTGGCAGCAAGTCGCACACCAGTCCGCAGCCCGCTCCAGTCAATGGGCTTCGTTGCCAGCGAGTCGGCCGAAAGATTAAAACGGTACGCCGTACGGAGACCCAATGTGCTGGTTGGGCGGGCGGCACCGGTGAAGTATGTTGTCGCGTTCAGGCCCACCGCCCAGCGGTCTGACAGCCGAAAATCGTATCCCACAGCCGCCATCGGCACCACCCGGCGCGAGTTGATCAGGCGTGGCACTTCCAGATAATTACTCCGGTCTCGCGGTTGCGGATAAACAATCCGGTCAACGCCAAACTCCCGACGCCGGTACGCCGACAAACCAATCTGCGCCTTGATTTGATGCCGCCGGGTCAGCACGGGCAAGAAAACAACGGACAAATTCGTCATCTGCTCCTGACGCTGGTAAAATTTGAGGAGTTCGGTCGGGTCTGGTTTCAGAAAGACAAAACCGTCGTTTTCATCTGGATTTCGGGTAGACAGCGGATCAAGATTTGCCGAGTTCGCCCAGTTCAGGCCCAGCGCTATTCCAATGCGGGGATGCACGTAGCCCGTCAGTTGCTGCCCCGCAAACCAGCCGGTGCGATAGGGCGCAGGTAGTTGCAGGACACCACCGACCGCTTCGATCTCAAACCGGCGGTGAAGAGTCGACTGGCTGAACGAGCGATTGGCCGTCAGTATGAGCAGAACACACAGCACTCGTTGACTAATTTGTATCGTTTTCATAATGCAAATCATGTTTTAGAAGCGATAACCAATCTGTAAGCCAGCCGACGCATAATCGGGAACGATGAAATCCTGCCCCAAAACCCGCAGCCACGGTCCGATAAGGAGCCGGTCGGTTGCCGCGAACTGGTAATCGACCTGGCTTTGCCAGCCCAAATCCCAACCCCGGTAGCGGGAGCCGTTTCGTAAGTCGGTCACGTTGACGAGTTGGCCGTTCACGTTTCGCGGGTCCAAGTATCCACTACTCAGGCCTACGCCAACCCGGTGCGTAATCGTAGGTCCGGTAGTTAATCCAATGGTGTGTCGAGGGCTGTAGAGCGGCAATAACCGGATGCCGGTCGTCAGCATAAATGACGAATAAAGCCGGGGTAGCGAGGATGAACTAAAGTCCTGGTGAACCCGCATCATGTTTGCGCCCACCGTTAACCCGAACCGCCGGGTGAGGTAGCGGGTGTAGCGATTTTCGTAGATGAACGCGCTGCCAATGCCTTCGCCAAGCAGCCCGGCGGCTACGTGAAGCTCATTGCGGTAAAACGGAATGTCGCGTTTGATGCGCTCGTAAGCCGGATTGCGTTTGCGCGGACTCAGCAGGTGGGCTTTGAGGGGAAACAGCCGGTAGCCGAAACTTAGGGTGGTATAGCTGTAGTCGTGCCGGGCCGCGTAGGACGCACCGTCCACTGTAATACCGTCTATGATTGGCGTCAGGCTGCGGTTATAAGTCAAATCGAGCGTAAGGCCGCCAATGTCAACGCCCACCCCCAAGCGGCCTTCGACATTGCTGCGCCGGTAGGCCGCGTCAATCTGACGACCTGTGTCATAATATGGCAACTGCTCCTGAAGACGGCCGATAAAGATCGGATTCTGCTCAGTCAGGAGTTGCTGCCGGACAGATTCATACCCACGCTCGTCTTCCGATTGTTCCCAGTTATAACGGGCGTAGGTAAGGCCGCCACCCAGCCGCAGCCACGGCAATGGTTTTACGCCAGCACCCACCCGAATATCCTGTCGCCGGGCGTCAAGGTAGTGACCGGAACCCCCGACGCCCGGCCCTTGCCGGAATGAATTCGCGCTGAACGAACTCCGCAGGTATTCGGCCTGGGCGTACCATCGCTCCTGGTCGTACCGGGCAAACCCGCCCAGAAATTCTCTACTGCCGCTTATGTTGTTGGACGACAGCCGGTAGTCGCCAATCCGAACCTCGTCCAACTGGCCCGATGAACTGAGTTGAAGTTCCAGCCGTGGTCCAAACGTCCATGACTGCGCCCACGCGGGTATGGCCAACAGCCACAAGAGTAGTACTGTAGGGGATAAGTTTCTGGTTTTCATAAGCTGCTCATTTACTGCTGTAGGTTCGTTCTTCCTGGATGATGACGGGGCCGTATGTATTTTGAATGATGATCTCAACTTTCTTACCCGGCGGCTGAAGCGTGAAAATCTGCCTGCCGCCGTAGCGACCCAACTGATCGACGTAAGCACCGGGTACGCGAACGTCGGACTGAGCGGCCACAACATCGTAGCGAAAATCGGTCACGCGCTGGGGGGCGAACATCACCTCCGTCCGGGCCGCTTCGATGCGCAGGGCGTCCAGCGTTAGGCTGTTGGGCCAGATCGACAGTTTACCATAGCGGCTCGTGATGCGGCTCGACCCGCCGAAGTCGCGCAGGCTGATATCCGCTTTTTCGGCTTTGCAGACGAACGTTGCGTTGACGACCCGCCCGTCGATGTCGCCGTACTCCGATGCGATGGTCAGTTTGCCGCTCATGTCGTCGAGCGATAGTTTACCGAACTCGAATTTCAGGTTCACCTCGCCGGACAGGTCGCTCAATCGCACGTCGCCGAAGGAGTTGGTGAGCTGGATGAGTGCTTTCGCGGGTACGCTAACTTCGTAAATGGCTTTGAGCTGGCTTTGCAGTTTCCCGGCTCGTTGCGGAATCACGAATCGATTGGACAGTTCGATGTCACTGCCCGTTTGCTGGAGCGTGTACTGGTGATATGCCACTTCGCGTTCGGCCACGGCCCGGTCGGGGTGCTTGGCCACCAGCCGGAGCCGGACGGAAATTGTCGGGCGGTTCCAGCCTTTTATGATTACGTCGGCTTTCTGAGCAGTCACCCGGATGCGCTGCCCATCGGTGTAGGGCAGTTCTTTCTCCACCACCTTCGTCACCACCTGAACGGGCGTCTGGGCGTGAAGAGTAAGGGTTAAATACAGAGCGCACAGAGTTAACCGCAGAGATAGTGCGCCACTGCGACACAGAGTTTTTCTCCGCGTTCTCTGCTCTTCTCCCTTTTCCTCCGCGTTTGAATTTCCGTTTTTCATGACCGTAAGAGCGTGATGAGTTCTTTGGTGACGTCGGCGCGTTGGTTCTCGACCTGCACCTGCGCCCGCACCAGACGCGGGTCGTCGCCGAACGTTTGCCGCTCCTGCTCGATGCGATTCTGCTCGGCGGTGAGGTCGGTAAGCTGGCTGCGGAGTTCGTGGACTTCAGGCCGCTGACAAGCCACTGTCTGTTCGGCGCACTGCTGGCGGATGAAATCCTCGGCCCGCTGATCGGCAACTGACGGCGCGTCACCCGCCGAAAAGTCATCCACAACCGCAGATCGGCCCGTTTCAACGGCGTATTCGACCCGCACCGATTCCGCGTTTCCAGCCGACAAAAACAGCCACACGCCTACCAGTACAATCACCGCTGCCGCTGCCAGCCCCGCCCACAATGGCCGAATGACGGTGAAAATGCTCCGGCGGTCGGCCGTTGCCGCGTCAGCCTGATCGTTTTCCGCCAAAACCGGGCTAAAATCAAGATTACGTTCTTCGATACCATCCCACATACCGGCTTTCGGCTCGTATGGAGGAAGTTCACTCACCACACGGACCAGCCGCTCGTCCGAGGTCAGGTCAGTCTCGATTCGCGCCCAGAGGTCCGGGTGGGGGTCGTGTTCGGGTAGCTGGTTGAGTAAATCGTTCATGACAGGCGTTGTCTCAATAGTTTCTTGGCGTAGCTCGTCTGCGATTTCGAGGTGCCTTCCGATACGCCGAGCATGTCAGCGATTTCTTTGTGGGTGTAGCCTTCCACTTCGGCCAATAGAAAAATCGTCCGGGCACCGTCGGGCAGCGTTCGGATGGCTGCGTCGAGTTCGGCTCCGGTCAGTGTGTCGCGAAACGGCGCGGGCTGATCGTGGATGGCTTCGTTGAGGGTCAGAAACCGCCCTTCAAGTTGCTGCTTGCGGATGGCCTGCCGCACCACGATGGTTTTGATCCACGCGCCCAGCGTCGACCGAAACGCAAACTGATCCAGATGCCGGAATACCTCCACAAACGCATCCTGCAAGACGTCGTTGGCGTGGTCCTGATCGTTGGTGATGCGGTAGGCCGTCGAAAACATCGCCCGTTTGTAGCGTTCGTATAGCAACCGCTGTGCCGTGCGCCGGTCGGACGCGACCCGGTCAGCACTCATTGCCCCCAACTGGTTATCCGCTAAGCAGCGTTCGACCAGGTCGCGTTCGGATATGTCGGGCGGTGTTGCCAAGCGGAACATGGGATTAACGGATGCTTCGGAACAAAGGGCAGCGGGCGGGGCAGATGGTTGGAACGGCCCGTCAACTATTTTTTTGTGACCTTTACTTCATGAACTACACGGAGCTGCAAGTAACGATTTCCCCCGACTACGCCGATATTCTCACCGCCGAACTCGCCGAACTCGGTTTTGAGTCATTCGTGGAGACCGACCGGGGCCTGAACGCCTACATCACCGAGCCGGGTTTCGATGAATCAGCGGTGCGGGAATTGATTGTCCGATACGCTCCGCAAACGGCAATAGCCTACGAAGTCAGTTCGTTAGAAAAGAGGAACTGGAATGCCGAGTGGGAAAGAGGATACGAGCCGATTGAGGTAGCGAACCAAGTCCGGGTCAGGGCGTCGTTTCATGAAGCAGACGCGGGCCGGTTTCGGTACGACATCATCATCAATCCGAAGATGTCGTTTGGAACCGGACACCACGAAACGACGGCTATGATGCTGGAACACCAGTTGGGGCTGGATTTTGGCGGTAAAGTCGTGCTGGACGTGGGATGCGGAACGGGCATCTTAGCTGTTTTGGCGGCTAAAATGGGGGCACAATCCGTGCTGGCGTTCGACATTGAGGAGTGGGCCGTAGAAAACGCCCGCGAAAACGCCGACCTCAACGACTGCCCGCAAATCACCGTGTTTCAGGGAACGATCAGCGACGTGGACACCAGCAACCGATACGACGTTATTCTGGCCAACATTAACCGAAATGTACTGCTGGCTGAAATCCCCGTTTATGTCAGTTTGTTGACCAATGAAGGCCGTTTGTTGGTCAGTGGTTTTTACGAAACCGATGCGCCGGACATTATTCAGAAAGCGGCTGACGCAGGCTTATTGATGGAGAATCAGTTCACGAATAACCAGTGGACGTGTTTGAGTTTTAAGAATGGTAACCCTGCCAGTGGGCTGTGGCCCCTGGTAGTGGTTAACTGATTCAAGAGAGTAATCAGCACCACCACTACCAGGGGCCACAGCCCACTGGCAGGGTGTCGAAAACAACAACCAATGAACCGCTTTATCTATATTTTCCTGTTGCTGACGGCACCGCTGGCGACCTTCGCCCAGGCGGTGCGCATTTCCGACAAGCCCGAGCAGTTCATGGCCGACATCCAGAAACTGATGTCGACGGGCGGGCCGGTGGCGGTGCGGGCCGGAGCGAATTTGCAGACGCTCTGGTCGGAGAACCGGCTGTCGGCGCAGCAGCAGGAGCGCGTGATGGTGCTGAGCCGCAAAATGAACCAGAAACGGCTACAGCCTGCCGCGCAGTTCGCTCCGTTCTACGACGCGTTGTATCAGGCCGTTACGATCCAGCAACTCGCCCCCGCCAACATCGACGGACTGCTGACCATAGCTGAAAAACTATTCGAGACGACCGACACCCGCACCTTCACCCGAAGCATGGAAACGGTTCGGCGGTTTCTGGAACGGCGCGAACTCTACGCCAGCAACTACAACAAACTCCACGCCCTCGGCGGCACGTTTCAGTTTCGCTACGTAGGCGGCACACAACCGGTAACACCGGGGTCTGTGTCTTCACAGACCCCTTCCGACTCGGCCGCAATCGCAAAAGCCGCTGCCGAAAAATCCCGCTTCGACGGCTGGGACGATCCGATTATGGCGGATTCGGGTCAGGCGCGACCCTTAGGCGTTCAGTTCGTGCCGCAGCGACGCCCCATCCCGGCCGTGGTCGGAGCCGTTATCACCATCAGTGGTACGTCGCTGGCGATGGTTGCCAACGGGGACTCGGTATTGGTAGCAGGCACCAGTGGCGATTTGCTGCTCAGCGAAGGTGTATTCGTGGGGAAGGGCGGGCAGTTTACGTGGGAGTCGGTGGGGCGGCCCGATATTTTCGTGATCCTGAATGATTACGCGCTATCAGTGGCCAGCCCTCGTTTGGCCGCCGACGACGTGGCCCTGATTTATCCGCCCTCGAAACCCATCAAGGGCGTGTTCGAGTACGTCAGCAGGAAGAAAGGGAGTCCCGTCACCTACCCGCGCTTCATGTCGTGGCAAAACGACGTGACGATGCCGGAACTGGGCAACGGCATCGACTACCGGGGCGGATTGGCACTGTCGGGAACGCAGATGGTGGGCGCATCGGCCAGCGGACGACCGGCGGTGCTGACGGTGAAGCAGAACGGCAAACCGGCCCTCAAAGTCAGTAGCCGCCGGTTCGAGTTTCGCGATTCGCTCATCACGGCGCAGTCGGCCGCGTTTGTGGGCTACGTCGCCACGGACTCAGTGACGCACCCGGCCGTGCCGTTTAAGTTCGACAAAACGCAGCGCATCGCCTGGCTCAACCGCCCCGAGCGCACCGACTACGCCCGCGTTCCCTACGCCGACTCGTACCACAAATTTTACATTCTGCCCGAAGTAGTGCGCTGGGATTTGCCCCGGCGGAAAGTTGACTTTTACCAGGTTGGGGCCAAGCGCGAAGTGCCCGT
>JAYTAC010000477.1:0-1265 GCA_043737755.1 Spirosoma sp. | reverse complement strand
AATTGCTGTTGGTGCTGGTACAGAATCCGAACTTCCTGATTTTGGACGAGCCGACCAACGATCTCGACATCATGACGCTTAATGTGCTGGAAGATTTTCTGCTCAATTTCGCGGGTTGCGTGTTGATCGTGACCCACGACCGGTATTTTATGGACCGGCTCGTGGAGCACGTTTTCGTGATGGAAGGAGAAGGCAAAGTGCGCGACTATCCGGGCAACTACACCGACTACCGCGAGTGGCGCGACACCAAGCCCCGCCCCGACGGACGCCCTGATACCCGACCCGCCGGTACGATTCTTCAGGAACAGACTCCTGCGCCCAAAGCCACGCCGACAACCGTCAATGGCGGTGAAAACGGCTCGAAGAAAAAGCTGTCGTTCAAAGAAATTAAGGAATACGAAACGCTGGAAGGCGATATTGCCACATTGGAGCAACGCAAAGACGACATTACGGGTCTGCTCAACGGAGGAGGACATCACGAGCAATTAACGGCCTGGGCGCGGGAGATCGAAGAAATCGACCAGACCGTTGCCCGAAAATCTGACCGCTGGCTCGAACTGGCGGAGTTTGTGTAGCACGGACCGGGGCGCGGAGCCTTCAGTCCGTTTCAGAAACAGAACGGACTGAAGTCCGTGTTACGAAATGAACCAGCTAATCGACTTTTTTCAGTACCTGCTCAACTCCGAAGAGATCATCCGCACGGGTGGGCTGGTGCTGATTACGCTCATTATTTTCGTGGAGAACGGCATTTTCTTCGGCTTCTTTCTGCCGGGTGATTATCTGTTGTTTTTAGCGGGCGTCTTTGCGGGCACGAAGGTCCTGAATGTGCCGCTGTGGTTGCTGCTGACGTGTATTTTCGGGGCGGCCGTGCTGGGGTCGCTGCTCGGTTATCTGACGGGCCACTACTTCGGCGGGCGAATTCAGAGCCGGAAAGACTCGCTGTTTTTCAAGCAGAAATACATCGACAACACACGGGCGGCTTTCGAGAAATACGGCACGAGTGCGTTGATCGTAGCTCGGTTTCTGCCCATCGTCCGCACCTTCGCACCGATCTTAGCGGGCCTGATCCACATGAATTTCCGCTACTTCATGCTGTATAACGTCTTGGGCGCGGCTATCTGGGTATTCACCTTAGTCGGAGGTGGTTTTTACTTCGGAGAGCACTTCCCGTGGATTATCAACTACGTCCACTGGATCGTCATTTTCTTCCTCGGCATCACCACGTTTACGGTTGTAAAAGGGTATCTGAACGCCCGCAAGGAAGG
>JAYTAC010000476.1:0-3471 GCA_043737755.1 Spirosoma sp. | reverse complement strand
GCGAACCGTTATCCAGATCACCAACCGTGTTGGATACGTACAGCACCACCTGACCGCCGTTGGCTTGTGAGTCATCATCACCAATTATGATAACGGTTTTACCAGCATAGGCTGTTTTTGGCAGCGGAACGGCGTTTTCGGCACTCAGGCGACCCAATCCGGCAATTTCTTTCGAGATACCGGCACTACCCACGTCGGCGCGGGGATTTACGCCGTGCGTCCGTGATTCTTCGCCACTTTCGCCGGAGGTAAGAAACAACGGACCGAAGCCATGTTCTTCGGGTGTGGCCATCGTAGCCGAACACAGCCGCCAAACGCCACCGTCCGAGTTCAGGACGTACTCGCCTTTCACCGGTTTGAACGTTTTGTCGAACGTAACGCGCGATACTGAGAAATTGTCTTCGTGGTTGGCGAGCAGCGTAAACGTGCCGTCGGTGTTCTTCAGCATACCCGTTCCATCGACCGAACCGCCGAAAATGAAGTTAGGCGACTGATCCAACTTATCATCGCTGCCAATGAGCGAGAAAATTTCCACGCCGTTCACACCCGACATGGTTTTTACCAGAGCGGGCGTCACCGACTGATTTTTCAGGACAACATCGTTCGTAACTTGAGTGGTCGGGTTGTCGTTCTCTTCCGTGTTACAGGCCGAGACCAGAAACAGGGACAGCAGGGCCGCTGATGAAAGTAAAAATTTGTTCGTGCGCATGGGATAGTTTGTGTATTGTCTGTGCGTATTTTCCTCTACAAAATTATCTGATTGTTTCAGACATGGCCCTATTCTCACTGTTACGGATTTGCTATGATATGGGGTAGATTAGTCACGAGTTATTCACAGTCTTGTCTGTGACTAAAAAAAACAGCCCCATCCGAAAAGCAAAAAGGCCTGACCGGAAACGGTCAGGCCTTCTCGATCAATCCTTCATTGCTCAGGCAGGCATCAGCACGGCATTGATGGCGTGAACAACACCATTGTCGGTGTCCACGTCAGCGATTATTACCTCGGCATCGTTAACCATTACTTTACCATCCGTCAGGCGGATCGTAATCGTTTGGCCGTTGACCGTTGTGGCCGTCATACCATCCGTCAAATCCGACGACATTACCTTCCCGGCCACCACGTGGTAGGTCAGAATACCCGTCAGTTGTTCCTTGCTCTCGGGCTTGACAAGCGTATCGACCGTACCGGCTGGCAGCGCATCGAATGCGGCATCAACGGGAGCGAACACCGTGAAGGGACCTGCTCCGCTCAGCGTTTCGACTAAACCAGCCGCTTTCACAGCAGCAACGAGTGTGTTAAATGAGCCGTTTGAAACGGCAGTTTCGACAATGTTCATAAAAGGTGGTTTGTTTTACATTGATGAGACCTGTTGTTTGGACGCATTGTTTAAAATGACTCAGGATTTAATTTTTTGTTCACAACACTAAGTCTACGTATATGAAAGACAAAAGCATTAATTACCAGACGGGCACTTAGTAAACGCCCCCAATGGGGCCATTGCGATTGGTTTTCGCCGAAAAATACCCATTTTAGCCGATACGTAATCTCGAGTGACCACCGTGACCGACAATCAACACCAAATTGCCCTGACGCTCGTGCCCGGCGTAGGGAGTATTCTCATCCGACAGCTCATCAGTTATTGCGGCTCGGCCACCGACGTCTTCCGCGCTCCGTTGGCCCGGCTCCTGAAAGTCCCCGGCATTGGTGAAGTGACCGCCCGCGCCATTCTCAAACCCGGCACCCTGACCGAGGCCGAACAGGTGTGCCAGCGGCTCGAAAAAATGGGAGCCACCGCCCTGTTCTACACCGATAAAGCCTTCCCAACCCGGCTAAAAACCCTTTACGACGCCCCGGCTCTGCTTTATTTTCGGGGATCAGGTAACCTCAACGCTCCGCGCACCATCGGATTGGTGGGCACCCGGCAAGCCACCGACTACGGCCGTCGCGTCACCGCCGAGATCATCGAAGCCCTTGTTCCTTACGGCGTTCACGTCATCAGCGGCTTGGCCTATGGCATCGACATTGCCGCCCACCGCGCCAGTTTGGTCAACGGCCTGCCCACGATTGGCGTGATGGCCAGCGGTCTGGACATCATCTACCCGAACGTGCATCAGAAGACAGCGGGGGAAATGCTCGTGCTCGGTGGTCTGCTCACCGAAAGCATCCCCGGCACCAAACCCGACGCGCACCTGTTTCCGGCCCGCAACCGCATCATTGCAGGCCTGAGCGATGCCGTTGTTGTGGTCGAAGCGGCTGCCAAAGGGGGCGCACTGATTACGGCCGAATACGCCAACAACTACCACCGCGACGTGTTTGCCGTGCCGGGGCAACTGAATCAGGCATTTTCGGCGGGCTGCAACAAGCTCATCCGCGAAAACAAAGCCCAGATTTACACCAGCCCCAAAGACCTGATCGAAACGCTGAACTGGGACGTACCCGTCGATCAGATAACCCGAAAAAACCAGGCCCCGCCCCTGCCCGTCGATGTCACAGAAGAGGAAACCCAGGTGCTATCGCTGCTGCGGCAGGCGGCTGATTTTCACATCGATGATCTAAGCTGGCAATCGCAAATCCCGATGGGGAAACTGGCGTCACTGCTGCTCAGCCTTGAGTTTCGGGGCTTTGTCCGATCACTACCGGGGAAGAAATATGCGCTGACGTATTCGTAGGCATGTCGTCTTTGAGCGTCACGCCCGACAGTTGCCGATACTTCATTTCGGTGAGCAGGTAGCTAATCTTCTGCACGGCAAGTTCAACCGGCAATCCCTCCGGGCGGATGTTGGACACGCAGTTGCGCGATTCGTCGGTCAGGCCCGGCCGGGGGCGATGGGTCAGATAGGCACCCAAACTGTCGGACGATGACAGGCCCGGTCGTTCGCCGATGAGCACCACCAACAATTCGGCCCGCAGGCTGTGCGCAACCGCATCGCCGACGGCTACGCGTCCCTGCTCCACCACGCACACGGGAGCCACCGACCAGTTCCGGTCATTGGCTGCGTCGATCAATCCTGACACGACCGGCAAAGCATGAGTATTTACGGCTATGGCGGACAAACCATCGGCTACGACGATGCAGAGGTCAAAACCTGCAAGGTCCTTGACCGGGGCGCGTAGCCCTTGCAGGTTTGCACGGGATGCCAAACTCAGTTTCCGGCCCAGATCAGGTCGTTGCAAGTACGTTCGGCGGTCAGTAGCCTGACTATGCAGCACCAGCGAGCCGGGGTGAACGGTGTTCAGTTGATCGAGCAGGGTGGCCGTGTCGAGCGTTGAATGAACAGCGTCGCGGGCACGAGCGTGATCGAGTTGAAACGAAAGCAGGGCTGAAGTAGGTAAGCTGTGGCCCACACGTCCCTGAGCGATGCGGGCGGCTGTGTGGGCTTTCAGGAAAATCCAGGGATCAGAATCGTTCACGAGCGTTCGACAGCTATGAGTTGATTCGGTGGGTTGGCATTACCTGCCGGGAAGCAACG
>JAYTAC010000475.1:0-1267 GCA_043737755.1 Spirosoma sp. | reverse complement strand
CTAGAGCTGTGGCGGTCAGGCAACACTGGCTATCCAATCGTCGATGCGGGCATGCGACAAATGCTGACCACCGGCTGGATGCACAACCGCGTGCGGATGATCGTCGCCAGTTTCCTGACTAAACATTTGATGACCGATTACCGCGCTGGCGAAGCGATTTTTAATCAGCACCTGCTGGACGGCGATATGGCCGCCAACAACGGCGGCTGGCAGTGGGCGGCCGGGTCGGGCGTCGATGCGGCTCCGTACTTCCGGGTGTTCAACCCCACGCTGCAAGCCCAGAAGTTCGACGCCAAAGGCGAGTACGTCCGCAAGTGGGTGCCCGAACTCAACACCCTGAACTACCCCCCGCCGATGGTCGACCACGCGATGGCCCGGCAGCGAGCCATTGACACGTATAAGAAAGGACTGGCGAAGTGACTGACAGGCAGGCCGGTACCCTCTTTGCCGGTCAGCCCCGTGGTGTAACTATGCGATGTATTCAGAGAGATTGACGTCACATAAGCGGGCTGACACCGTGACGATATGCGAATAAAGGCAGGTAAAGGAAAATAAAATGATTACTTTACACACCGGAGGACGGTTTACTCTATATCGTTGATTGAGACATGGGCCATTGCATCGTTTATTTTAGCTTCTCGGTTAAGCCATTCTCAGAAGAAGATATTTCGTCTATCCTCGAGCAAAGTCGTCGTAACAACGCCGAAAACGACATTACGGGTATGCTGCTTTACATGAATGAGAGTATTGTTCAGATACTGGAAGGCGAGCAGAAAACTCTTGATGATTTGATGAACCGAATAAAACAGGACGTCAGGCATAAGGAGGTTGTTCAGGTGTTCAGCCGCCCCGTCAACACACGCCTTTTTGCCGACTGGAGCATGGGTTACGAGACGGTAACGGCTCGGGAGTTAGAAAACATAAAAGACATTGTGAATTTGTATACAGATGATCGGATCGCTATTGAAGCGGGTGAGAATGTTATCATAAAAATGGTTAAGCTATTCTACGAGAGTAACCGACGCAGACAGCATCAATACTGACGAATACCGACTGAAGAAGCAGCCTTTGTCGATTCGCTTCTTGTTTCCACATCGAATCGAACACTGAAGTGAGTCTGTTTCCGCATAGTGCTGTCACAGTTTCCATTGCACGACCCAGCCCGTTTTGATGACTTTGGGACGGGGAACACCGGCCAGTCCCGTGGCCGGACTAATGGCCATCAGCGTGAGCGGCACAACCGTTTTGGTTTGATTGGAAATGGCTT
>JAYTAC010000474.1:0-1267 GCA_043737755.1 Spirosoma sp. | reverse complement strand
GGGGGAAACCCGCGTTATAAAATCCCTGAACGGCTTTGGTCTGGTTGCTGCCGTAGATGCCCACTTTAAACGGCTGACCCACCGGCCACACGCCCCGCACCCGCCGGATGCTGTCCTCCCGGACTTTGTTGGCGTTGTAAATATTGCCGATGTAGGGGTCGGTGCGGTTGGTGCCGCCCGTGTACTGGTACTGCCCCGTCAGGTTGAGGTAGCTGTTGGCTTTGCCGAGCCGGAAGCCGTAGTTGCCCGCCAGCAGGAAACCCGCACCGTCGCCCTGTTTGGTCTGGCCATACTGCGCCCGGACGGTGCCTTTGCCCACGCTTTTGTTGAGCGCGAGGTTCACGATCCCGGCAATGGCGTCGGAGCCGTACTGAGCAGCAGCCCCGTCGCGCAGCACTTCGATCCGGTCGAGAGCCAGCGAGGGAATACTGTTGAGGTCAGTTACAACGGTGCCCAGCCCAACGGTCTGGTTCAGGTTCAGGGCCGAGAACTGGTGCCGCCGTTTCCCATCTACCAACATCAGCACCTGATCGGGCGAGAGGCCCCGCAAGGTAGCCGGGTCGGCGTAGTTGGCCACGCCGTTGACGCCCGTTTTGGCGGAGTTGAACGAGGGCGAGTTGAACTGCACCATCTGCCCCAAATCGACCTGACCCGTTCCCTGCAACTCCTTGGCACTCAGCACGTCGACCGGCACGGGACGGTCAACGTCGGTGCGGGGCCGCCCCCGCGATCCAATCACGGCCACTTCCTGCAGGGTCGAACTGGACTCCTCAAGCTTCACCAACAGCGTGGTTTGGTTGGTGACGGCTACTTCCTGATTGCGGTAGCCGATGAACGAGACTATCAGCACGTCACCCGGGTTGACGCCGAGCGTAAACTGCCCGCTGCCATCGGTGGTGGTGCCGCGTGTTTGTCCTTTAACCGACACGTTGACGCCCGGCAGCGGGTCGCCGGTCGTGCCGGTTACTTTACCGGTGATGGGTGTTTCGCGATGTGACAAGTCCCGAATTGGCGTGGCGTGACCGATGCCTGTCAGGAGAAATAGCACGGTGAGTGGAGCGAGCGTAGCCCGCACGAATCGGTCGATAAACCGGCAATCCTGTAGAGAAGAACGCATAGAGGTACTGTGGTTATGGTGGTTATGAGTTGGTTGAAACGACTGCTTCCGGCTTCCTGATCAGCATCGGTAGCACATGCCAAACCCAACGTGAGCAGGGACAAAGGGGCATGGAGAAACCGGACAAGTTGCATCCGGGAAAGATACTTT
>JAYTAC010000473.1:0-3477 GCA_043737755.1 Spirosoma sp. | reverse complement strand
CGTTTGCAAAACCCGAA
Source organism: Spirosoma sp. (assembly GCA_043737755.1). Lineage (GTDB taxonomy): Bacteria > Bacteroidota > Bacteroidia > Cytophagales > Spirosomataceae > Spirosoma. The sequence continues at coordinate 3,460 of JAYTAC010000473.1, read as the reverse complement.
TTGTAAGCGTCCTGATCGCTCCAGCCCGGATCGGGCGACAGGCCGCGCTTAAGTTTGCGGGCACTCAGTTCCGTGTAGTATTCATCGGTGTTGGCGTTGCCGTAGCCCTGCTCATCGTCGGAATACTCGGGATTGTCGCTGCGGGATACCCGCTGCTGACGTTCCACGCGCTGCTGCGGGCGGGCGGGCCGCTGCGCCACCGTAGACACGTCGGACGACGTACTGGCATACACGGCCGCGTTGGTCGAGTTGCCGTACAAATCGTCCATTTCGCCGACGTTCTGGGCGGTCTGACGGCCGGAGGAACAACTCCAGAGACCCATCAGCGCGGCCAGTGTCAGGTGGCGATATGACTGTTGCGTTTTCATTTGGCAGGGAAAATTTATCGTGAAACTCGGGACATCGTCCGTCTCTTGTACATAACACAGGGCGGAGTTCTTTGATTACAAAAATAGCAGAAAAACCTATCTTTGCAACTTTTCATTTATTAGATTCCGATTAGAATCTGATGGTTTAATCCAGTATTAAAAGATTCTGAACAGCAGTCGGAATCCAGCACTCAAACATGGCAAAAGCACTTCCGTCCCGTAGCGAAAACTACTCCGAGTGGTACAATGAATTAGTGAAACGGGCCGATCTGGCCGAGAACTCGGCCGTGCGCGGCTGCATGGTCATCAAGCCATACGGGTTCGCGATCTGGGAAAAAATGCAGCGGGCACTCGACGATATGTTCAAGGAAACCGGCCACCAAAACGCGTATTTCCCCCTGTTCATTCCCAAATCGTTCCTTAGTAAAGAAGCCTCCCACGTCGAAGGCTTTGCCAAAGAGTGCGCCGTCGTGACCCACTACCGGCTCAAAAACGCCGACGACGGCTCGGGTATAATCGTTGACCCCGATGCCAAATTAGAGGAAGAACTCATTGTGCGGCCCACCTCCGAAACGGTCATCTGGAGCACCTACAAAAACTGGATTCAGTCGTACCGCGACCTGCCGCTGCTCATCAACCAGTGGGCCAACGTGGTGCGGTGGGAGATGCGGACCCGGATATTCCTGCGCACCACCGAATTCCTCTGGCAGGAGGGTCACACCGCCCACGCCACCGAAGCCGAAGCCGTGGCCGAAACCCGGCAGATGCTCGACGTCTATGCCACTTTCGCTGAGGAGTGGATGGCCATGCCGGTTATCAAAGGCACCAAAACGGCCAACGAGCGGTTTGCCGGGGCCGTCGACACGCTTTGTATCGAAGCTATGATGCAGGACGGCAAGGCACTCCAGGCCGGTACGTCGCACTTTCTGGGACAGAATTTTGCCAAAGCTTTCGATGTGCAGTTTCTGAATAAGCAAAACACGCTGGACTACGTCTGGGGCACGTCGTGGGGCGCATCGACGCGGCTGATGGGCGCCCTCATCATGGCCCACTCCGACGACGACGGATTGGTGCTGCCGCCAAAATTAGCTCCCATCCAGGTTGTGATTGTGCCGATTTACCGCACCGATGAGCAATTGGCCGCGCTGTCGGACAAGATCAAACCGCTGATGGCCGAACTGAAGAAGGCGGGTGTCTCGGTGAAGTACGACGATTCCGACGCCAACAAGCCCGGCTGGAAATTTGCCGAATACGAACTGCGGGGCGTTCCGGTCCGGTTGGCGATGGGTGGGCGCGACCTGGAAAACGGCACCGTCGAAATTGCCCGGCGCGACCTTAAAACCAAAGAGACCGTGCCGTTCGACGGGCTGACCGAGCGCATCAAAACGCTGTTGGACGATATTCAGCAGGCTATTTACGACAAAGCACAGGCGTTTCGGCAGGAAAACACGTTCCGGGTCGACACGTTCGGACAGTTTGAGGAGCAGCTCGAGAAAGGAGGCTTCCTGCTGGCCCACTGGGATGGTACGTCCGAGACCGAGGAAGCCATCAAGGAAGCCACCAAAGCCACCATCCGGTGCATCCCGCTGGATCAGGAAGCCGAAGAAGGCGTTTGCGTGTATTCCGGCAAACCGTCCGTTGGTCGGGTCGTTTTTGCACGGGCCTATTGACTGGTCACCGGTATCCTGGACGGCCACGTCCGGGCGGGAAGAAGTTTCCTCTACGCCCGGACGTGGCTGTCCAGGATACCGGTGAGAATCCCAAACAGCTTTATTATGATATCCCTCATCACAGCCGACCTCGTTGCGTCGGCACTTACCTACGAACAGTACGTTCAACTGTCGACCGACCGACTGGCGCAGGGACTGAGCACGACCGACGATCCGCACTACAACACGCCCGAGATTATCGGTTTCGTCAAACTCAACCTGCACCGTATGAGCCGATTGCACAAACTGATGGGACTGAACCCGGAACTGCGGTCGGTGATGGCGCGGGTGCCGGAGCGGTGGACGTGGCTCGTGCTGACCGAGTCGTGGTGTGGCGATGCAGCCCAGATTGTTCCCGTGCTGCACCGCATGGCCGACGAGTCGCCCTACGTGGAGATCAAGTTTCTGCTGCGCGATCAGCACCCCGACCTGATGAACGCCCACCTGACCAACGGCGGCAAGTCGATTCCCAAGCTGATTTGCGTACGGACGCGCGACATTGGTAGTCCGACGCTCCGGGAAGTCGGCACGTGGGGGCCGCGCCCGGCCGGTTTGCAGACGCTCATGGATGCCTGGCGCACCGAAAAACTGACCTTGGTTGACATTGTGGAGCGGGCGCAGCGATGGTATAACGAAGACCGGACGCAGGCCATACAGCATGAACTTTTGGCCCTGGCAGCGAGTTGGTCAAACGTTAGCGCGTAGCCTGGTCCTCACCGGAAGTCCCGGTACTTATGCGGCAGCATTAACCAAACCATCAGCATTATGGCACAAGCAAAATCCGGCGACACCGTTCAGGTGCATTACACCGGCACCCTGAGCGACGGAACCGTATTTGATTCATCGGCCGGTCGCACCCCTTTAGAATTCACGGTTGGCAGCGGTCAGGTCATCAAAGGCTTCGACGATGGTGTGGCAGGTATGAATCAGGGCGACAAAAAAACCATTAACATCCCGGTCGAAGACGCCTATGGACCGGCCAACGAGGAAATGATCTTTACGCTCAACCGCACCGATATTCCCGACGATATTCCGCTTGAGATGGGCATGACGCTCAACATGCACGAAGACGGCAACCCCCAGCCTATCCCGGTTATCATCCGTGACCTGAGCGAGACGAACGTTACGCTCGACGCCAACCACCCGCTGGCCGGTCAGGAACTGGTTTTTGAAGTCGAATTGGTCGGCGTCAAATCGCCATCGGGATTGATTTTGTAAATCAGTTGTAGAGTCGAAACGGGGCCGCCCGAGCGGTCAAAAGTCGCTACCGCACGTGTTCTGTACGCGGCAGCGACTTTTGACCGCTCGGGCGGCCCCGTTTCGACTCTACAACTGATTTACAAAATCAATCCCGATGGCGATTTGACGCCGACCAATTCGACT
>JAYTAC010000472.1:0-3480 GCA_043737755.1 Spirosoma sp. | reverse complement strand
CTCAACGTTTGGCTGCAACAACGGGCTGATTCTGGCGGGTGCCCGGCTCTACTACGCGATGGCCAAAGACGGTTTGTTTTTCAAACAGGCGTCCCACCTCAACGAAAACGCTGTGCCCGAGCGGGCGTTGTGGCTTCAGTGCGCGTGGGCGTCGGTGCTGTGTTTATCGGGAACCTACGGTGATTTGCTGGATTACTGTACGTTCACCTCGCTGATTTTCTACATGGTCACCATCGGCGGGCTGTTCATTCTGCGCCGTACCGAACCCAACGCCGAACGGCCCTACCGCGCCTTTGGTTACCCGCTCGTTCCGGCCCTGTACATCCTGATCGGCACGGCCATCTGCCTGATTCTGCTCTACACCAAAACCTTCAATACGGGCATGGGACTGCTGATTGCGGGTCTGGGCATCCCCGTTTACTACCTCACGAAGCGGGGCAATCCGGCAAACCCAAACTGAGGTTTATTTCGCAAATTTGATCTCAACTAACGACCTTATGTCAGTCACCATCTCGTTTGATCAGTTGGCTAAGTTAGCCAGTCAGCTACCCCCAGCCGACAAACGCCGGTTGGCAAAAAAGCTGGAAAAAGAAGCCAGCCGGGAGGAAGTCAACGCCGAAAAGCCCACGGCAAAGTCGCAACTAACGCCCGAACAGCGCAAAACGTGGAAAAACATCAAACAGGGCTTTGAGGAACTACAGCAGATTCGGGAAGGTAAGATGCAGGCTCAACCACTGAAAGACTATTTGAACGAACTCAAAGCAGAAGGCTACTTATGAGTAAGTTTAAGGTTGAAGTGTTGATAAACTTCAACAAAGAGTCAAAACGGCTGTTCAAAAAATACCGTTCGCTGGCTGTTGAAGTGGCCGATCTAATCGAAAGTCTATCGACAGACCCCATGCAGGGCACTGCCATCGGTAAAAACTGCTACAAGATTCGCCTGTCTATCAAAAGCAAGGGGAAAGGCAAATCGGGCGGTGCGCGGGCCATTACCTGCGTCATTGCCGTAGATGAGCGGGTGTTGCTCCTATCTATCTACGACAAATCGGAGCAGGCCAACATCCCGGACAAACTACTCGATCAACTGCTGACCGACGCGGGTCTCTGATGGAGAGAAAGTCAAAGACCCGCGCATCAGTGAACTCACGACAACACGAGCGTTTGGTCGATGATCACCGTGACGTCATCACCGTCCCCGTCATCGGACGAGAACGCCAGATTCGGCTCGTCCATCAGCAGCGAGAATGCCGGAACCGTCTGGGTTGGCGTTTCGTCGAAGATCAGTTCTTCGGGTCGGCGGGTTAGTTTGATGCGTTCACCGCGTTGCTCGATGAACGTGTCGAAGTGGGTGAAATTCTGTTGCCGCAGGTCATAAACCGGCTCCTTTGCCATTGCCAATTTCTGCTTGAATCCCCGAATCGAGCCAAAATTCACCATGTACTCGCTCATCCGCCGGAACAGTTTGGGCAAAATCGGCCGGTCGTCGGTAATAATTGACAGTGAACTGATTACGGCACCGATGGTAGTGATGTCATCGCGGTAAACGCCGAGTTTCTGGCTCCGGGCCTGTACCACGGCGGCTGTGAGGGCGGTACGCAGATCGAAAAACAGCCCTTTGTAATAGGTCGGATACGCCAATCCCCGCAACAGTGCCTGGCAATTGAAGCTGGACTGCATTCGCTCAGCATCGAGCACAACCAACGCTCCGTCGGCTTCGGGCGCATCGCCCGCAAACACAAACGCAACCGGCCGACCGTACTTCTCCACCGAACGGGCCAGAATATAGCCCGGCGTTCCGTCGGTAGCCGACACCACGGTACCTCCATTCTGGCTCCAGATTACGTTCGTGATCGACAGAAAATCGAGCAGTGCTGTCCGGGCCGCGTGGGCCAAGGCTACCGGCTGACTCAACGGCCCGCCCCCGCTCGGTGGTGAGTAGTGCGTTTCGAGGGCGTCGATGGCTTCGATGCGAAGCTGAACGTGCCCTCGGGCGTTGACTTTGGGCCTGCCCCCACTCAGGGTTTGAATCAGGGCCGGGGTCGTCGGCATGAACCGGATGGAGTCGCCGTCGGGCGAGTAATTCAGAATGTGATACGTTCCCTTGATGAGCGTGAAGGGCATGGTCGGAAGAGGTTGATTGTGTGCTGATTTCCCACTAAATATCCGTACGGATTGTGGCAACTAACTACCGATAATTAGTAAGCGGTCAGCCTGCTCACAAACGGTGTACGCGATTCTGCGCCACGGCTAATCCTGAGTTACCCCGATCTCCGTCGTGTTGCTGCTGGTCTGAACCATCCGGCAGTGGTTTTGTTAAAATCACCAGTATGGCCAACAGCACAGTCCCGTCAAATTTTCAGGAAAACGAAACCGTGCGTTTAGAAGCATTCAGCGACGGTGTGCTGGCCATTAACATCACCCTGCTCACGTTCGAGTTAAAAGCCCCCGCGTTCAAAGAAACCTACAACAGCCGGTCGCTTTTCGTGGAGATGGCCCGCCAATGGCCCGCCTACTTAGCGTTTCTGCTGAGTTTTGCCACCATCTTCGTCATCTGGGTCAACCACCACCGCATGTTCAACGTGATCCGGCGCAGCGATTCCAAATTTATGTACCTCAACGGACTGCTGTTACTGTTAACCAGCACGATTCCGTTCCTGAACAATGTACTGGCAAACTATATTTCTACCTCCGCCACCGAGTTGGCCGTTGGGCTGACGATGGGGCTGTTCGGGGCTATCGCCGGTACGTTTTACCTGATGTGGACCCACGCCACCGCCAATTACCACCTGCTCAAACGCCCCGCTGCCGACGTGCGGGTGCAAACGGTCAAAAGCGGGCTTATCATCAGCATGACAGTGTATGGCGCGTCGGCGGTGCTGGCCTCCGTGCTGCCGTTAATCAGCATCGTCATCGGCTTAGTAATGGTCGTTTACCTGTCGCGGCTGAAATACCACCGCGAAAAAGTCGTTTAGTACGGTATTACTATGACACCCAACCAGCTCATTCGTTTCGTTTTCGCCCCGTTGCTGATCGTTTGGGTTAGTGCCTGCACGGGCGTTGGTCCAACCTCAGGCCTGTTCCGGTCGGCATCGCCCCACGAGCAGTACGGGCAATCGCTCAGAGCGGCTAAACTCGACCGGACGGCCCTGGGCGTCGACTGGTTGGCAGCCGGAGAACGTGCCCTGCGCGACTCGCTCAAAATCACCATTCCCTACCGCGAAAGTGGCTACTTTTCGGCCAGCAAAGCCTTCGCCGTTGGCTACCGGATGGACGCCCAGCGGGGCGACCGCTTTCTGGTACGGGTCGAGACCGAGGGTCAGAAAACCGTGCAGGTATTCATCGACGTATTAGCCATAACGGGCCGCAACCGCACCAATCCCGTGGCAGCTTCCAAAGCCGATACCAACGTGCTGGCCTGGGAGCCTCGCCGGACGCAAACGCACCTGATTCGTATTCAGCCCGAACTGCTCCGAAGCGGCC
>JAYTAC010000471.1:0-3482 GCA_043737755.1 Spirosoma sp. | reverse complement strand
GGTCTTCGCCGAGCGGAATTTTCCACAGGTATTCGCCCGTGTTGAGGTCGATAGCGTTGAGTGTTCCCCAGGGCGGGGCCACGGCCGGGAAACCCCGGCTGTCCTGAAATTTGTTGTAGCCAGTAACCTTGTAGGGCAGTTGGGGTTGCTTCGCTTTGGAAACACTTGAGCTACCCGCCATCCCCTGTTTCTCATCCCCGAACAGGAACGCGACTAAGGCCAGTTTCTCCCCGGCTGACAGCGTCGTGAAGCCCGGCATCATGCCTTTCCCGTTGCTGATAATCTGCGACACGTAGGTACGGTCGCGTCGTCGGCCGATGTCCACCAACGACGGATAACCGCTTTTGGCGTTGCCTTTACGGTTGGGGCCGTGGCAACTCATACAGGTTTGGGTATACACCCGCTGACCGGGGCTGAGTTGGGTCAGTTCGTCCTGTTTCGGCGCGTCGGCCATCGTAAAAATCCACGGCACGTCGTTGGCGTTGACATACAGAATACCGTCGGGATCGGCAGCGGCCCCACCCCACTCGGCTCCACCGTCGCAGCCGGGGAACAGCAGCGATCCGCGTTTGCTGATGGGTTCGTAGAGCCGGGTGCCGATTTTACGGAACGTGGTCAGCAGCGAATCACGGTCGGCGGAGTGGGGGTTGATGTCGGCTTCGGTCATGGACTGCCGGGCAAAAGCGGCTGGTTTCTGCGGAATCGGCTGCGTGGGCCAGGCCGATTCGCCGGGGATGTCGGAGGGCGGCACCGGCGTTTCCGTGATCGGGAACAGCGGCTTACCCGTTACCCGGTCGAACACGAACACGTGCCCCGACTTGGTAATCTGCGCCACGGCATCGACCTTCTTACCGTTGTGCGTCACCGTCAACAGGTTGGGCGGGGCTGGAAAATCGCGGTCCCAGATGTCGTGATGCACTGCCTGAAAATGCCAGAGCCGCTTGCCCGTGCGGGCGTCGAGAGCCAGCAGGCAGTTGGCAAATAGGTTTTGGCCTTTGCGGTTGCCGCCGTAGAAATCGTAAGCGGCCGAGCCGGTTGGCACGTAAATGATGCCGCGTGGCCGGTCCACGGCCATGCCCGCCCAGTTATTGGCCGCGCCTACGTCGGTATTCTTGTAAGCTTCTTTGGGCCAGGTGTCGTAGCCGTAGTCGCCGGGGTTGGGAATGGTGCGGAATGTCCAGGCGAGTTTGCCCGTGCGCACGTTAAAGGCCCGGATATAGCCCGGTGCCGCGTCGGACCCTTCCGATACCCGCACCGGCATGACGATCAAATCCTCGAACAGGGTGCCGGGCGTGTTAGAAATGATGAACTTGTCTTTCGCCTGATCGCCCAGACCTTTGTGCAGATCAGCCGTGCCGTTATCGCCAAAACTTGGAATTGGCTGACCCGTTTTGGCGTCGAGTGCATACAGTTTCGGCCCGACGGTATACAGAATACGCTTGTCCGGTCCTGACTGCCAGTACGTGACACCCCGGCTGGTGCTGTGCCAGACTTTGAGCGGATCGCCGAACTTCCAGATTTCTTTGCCCGTCGTGGCATCCAGCGCGAACGCCTGTACCGTCGGCGTAACGCCGTACAGCACCCCGTCAACTACAATCGGATTGGTCTGAATCTGTCCGCTGTCGGGCGATGCGTAGGTCCAGGCAACTTTCAACTGCGCCACGTTACCGGGCGCAATCTGGGTCAGGGCGGAGTAGTGACTACGGTCGGGGCCGCCGAGGTATTCACCCCAGTTCGTATAATCGTTGGGTTTATCGTCGGTGGTATTCTGACGAAAACGGGACCAGCCGAGGGTCAGCACGGTCAGCAGGCCTAATGCGCTGAAGAACAGGAACAGTCGTTTCATGGGGAGCAGGAGAATAAGACAAATTTATAAAAAAACCCAACGCTAAACGGGCGACCCCGTCCAGCGTTGGGGCTTGCGGCCTTACCAATTCACCGCACATCGGTAAACCACCGCTTCAACTTTTCCGGCGGATAGCCGACGCCCCACAAAAAGCCGATAGCGATATAAATGCCATTAGCCTTCCAGGGACCCCACGCGGCCACGCGCCGGTCCGACGATTCGACCACGCGGTTCACCTGCCGCACCCGTCCGAACCGAATGAGCCTGACGAGTAAATCGGCTTCTTCCATAATCGGCATCGCATCGGCGTACCCGCCCACGGCCATAAACTGCGCCCGCCTACAGAAAATTACCTGATCGCCAAAGAGCAGCCGCGCTCCCCGAAAAAACAAATGGGGCCGGAACAGTAGCGGAGCGTAGTACGTCTTGATGTAGTTGTGAAACGAGGTCAGCCAGCGGGTGATCGACGGGCCGCGCATAATGGAAATAAACCCCCCGGCCACGGTTTTGGGGTCGGCGAGGGTGTTCTGCATCACGAGCAGGGCATCGTCGGGCAGGGACGTGTCGGCGTGGAGAAAGCACAAAATGTCGCCCGTGGCCTGGGCGGCTCCGGCGTTCATCTGGCGGGCGCGACCCGGCTGCGGACAGTGAATGATGCGTAACGACGGGAGACACGGCTCCACCGCATTAGCCAGTTGGAGCGTCCGGTCGGTGCTGCCCCCGTCGACGAGGATAATTTCGAGTGGTTCGGGACGCAGGTATTGAAGCAGCCGCAGAGTCCGGGGCAGGTCGCGTTCTTCGTTGAGCGTCGGGATGATGATGGAGACGTCGGGCATGTAACTACTAACCAATCAACGAAGCGATGAGTTATGGGCGATGCGTACAACCTGTGCCCCGTGCGGTCATAAAAAAAGCCCCGGATACGTTCCGGGGCTGACTGGGGTGCTGTCGGCGGTTGACCGTTGCTATTCTTAACTCTGACGTTTCGCGTCAGCAACGACTAATAATTGTTGTCGGAACCCGCCGGGTTGGTAAACCGGCTGTTGCCCGTGCCACGGGCGGGCCGTGGGCTGCTGTTGCCACCGGACCGGCTCGGACCGCTGTTGCTGCTGCCATTGCCTTCGCGACGGTATCCACCCGTTGGCTGACTCGCCGGGCGGCTGTCGCTGCTACGTTGCTGCTGACTGCCGTTGCCGGACGAACCTGCTGAACGGCCGTTGCTGTTGCCGTTCCTGCGGTCGCCACCGCCATTTCGGTTGCCACCATCGCGGTTGCTGTTACGACCCTGCCGCGATGCGGGTGTCGATGGCGTGATAGTTGCCGCCGTGATGTTTAGCACATACGGATGGTCGTTGATGACCGGTACGCGCTTGCCAATGAGTTTGTGGATGTCGCGCAGGAATTCGGTTTCTTCCTCGTCGCAGAACGACAGCGCAATGCCATCGTGACCAGCCCGTCCCGTCCGTCCGATGCGGTGGACGTAGGTTTCGGGAATGTTCGGCAGTTCGTAGTTGATTACGTGCGACAGTTCGTCAACGTCGATGCCCCGCGCGGCAATATCGGTCGCAACAAGTATCCGCGTTTCGCCACTTTTGAAGTTGGACAACGCTCGTTGCCGGGCGTTCTGCGACTTGTT
>JAYTAC010000470.1:0-1271 GCA_043737755.1 Spirosoma sp. | reverse complement strand
GTCGGGACCGTCGGAGTACATCTTCGTTGTTTGCATTTATTTTTTGTGTTCCACCCGCTGGCCGCAAGGTCCGCAAGGGCGGTTGCGTTGCGCCCGGTTCGTTCGGGTGGTTCGGATCGGGCGGCCAGTATTCGGCTTCACCCGAACGGCCGGGAGTAGCGCACCCGCTTTAACTCTTCGATTATCATGCGAAAAAGACTACTGTTTTGTGCGCTGATCGGGTGTTGTACAGGGCTGACAGGCCACGCACAAACCCGGTTGCTGACCGGTACTGTTAGCTCAGCCGAAGAAGGACCGATGCCGGGGGTTAACGTCGTGCTGAAAGGCACTAGTCTGGGCACCACCACCGATGCGAAAGGCAAGTATGCTCTCAGCGTTCCCGGCGACGCGTCCACGGTGACGTTCAGTTCCATCGGTTTTGTTACCGGTGAAGAAAAGATCGGTAGCCGGTCCGTACTGGACATGACGATGCTCTCCGATGCCCGGATGCTCTCTGAAGTGGTCGTCACAACGGCGTTTGGGGTGAAAAAGGAAGTGAAATCACTCGGGTATGGTGTGCAGGAACTCAAAGGCCAGCAATTGACCGAAGCCCGCGCCACAAACGTCGTCAACGGGCTTTCGGGCAAGGTAGCGGGTTTGCGAGTGAGCAGCAACGGCGGGCCGGGCAGCGGCTCCACCATCCAGATTCGGGGGGCGTCGTCGGTGTCGGGGAACAATCAGCCATTAGTAGTGGTCGACGGCGTTCCAATTCAGCAGAGTTTCGATAAGCAGTTTGGATCAGGATTGTCGGAGATCAACCCCGACAACATCCAGACGATGACCGTGCTGAAGGGTCCCAACGCAGCCGCGCTCTACGGTTCGCGGGCCGCCAACGGGGTTATCTTAGTGACGACCAAAACCGGCGCGGGCACCAAAGGCATCGGCGTCGAAATCAACTCCAATACAACGTTTGAGCGGCCGTGGGTGAAACCCGGTTTCCAGAATACCTACGGCGGGGGCAACGGCTACCGGACCTGGTACACCGACGGCTGGAGCGGCTCCATCACCGACCCGCTCGCCATCAGTCAGTACCGCGCAGCCTACGGTCCCAACTCGCCCCTGAACGGCACCGAAGGCACCGACGAAAGCTGGGGCGCACCCATGGACGGGCGGCTCGTGCGGCAGTGGTACACCGGTAAAGACGTGGCCCCGCTGACGCCCCAGCCGAATAATTTCGATGAATACTGGGCCACCGGCAAAACCTTTACGAACAACATCGCGCTGTCGGGCAG
>JAYTAC010000469.1:0-3485 GCA_043737755.1 Spirosoma sp. | reverse complement strand
AGGGCCTGTTTACTCCCCAAACCGTCAGCCCGATACCGAGAATGAGTATGTGAGTCAGTCAGTTGGTGAGTTGACCAGCCAGCCTCCCGCCATGGTCCGTGGGATACGGACCAAGGACATATCACCAACTCACCCGTTCACTCACTGTCCGACTCATTAACTGACCAACTTACTGACCATGCTTACCCTATCTGCCCTCTACCTCTACCCCATCAAATCGCTCGGCGGTATTGCCGTGTCCGAAGCGATTGTCGGCGAAAAAGGCTTCCGGCACGACCGGCGGTTTATGCTCGTTACGCCGTCGGGCGGTTTTATGACCCAGCGCACCAACCATCACATGGCCCTGATCGACGTAGCCATCACGAACGATACGTTGCTCGTCTGGCACCGCCACCGGCCCGGTAACGTGCTGACCGTGCCGCTGGCTGTTTCGCCAGACGCATCGGCCGAAACCCTGCCCGTGTCGATTTGGGACGATGACAACGTACCCGCCGTGCTGGTCAGTACGGCAGCCGACCGCTGGTTTTCGGATGCGCTAAACAAACCCTGCCGGTTGGTGTTCATGCCCGACAGCACCCGCCGACCCGTGGACCCCGCCTACGACCGCCCCAACGGACAGGAACAACCATCGGCCGTCAGCTTTGCCGATGGCTACCCGTATCTGCTCATCGGGCAGGCATCACTCGATGACCTCAATCAGCGTTTACCGCAACCCGTTGGGATGGCGCGGTTCCGCCCGAACATAGTCGTCAGCGGCAGTTTGCCGTATGATGAGGACGCGTGGCAGCAGTTCCATATCGGCGATACGGCTTTTTATGGCGTGAAGCCCTGCTCCCGCTGCGTGCTGACCACCATTGACCCCGCAACGGGACAAAAGGGCCGCGAACCGCTTCACACGCTGGCCACCTACCGCCAGTGGAAACGCAAAATCCTGTTTGGTCAGAACGTGCTCACCGACGCCGACACCAGCGGCCTGCTGCGCATTGGTCAACCGGTAACTATCGTCAGCCGGGTCGAGCCGTGGTTAGCCATGTCGGCACCAGCCACTCCATAGAAATACCCCGCCTTGCTTACACCACTCCGCACCGTTTATTACCCGAGTTTTCCCGTTGTGATGGGGGCTGTTCTGTCCAACCGGATGGCCACCCGACTATCCGACATCACGCCGGTTCACTGGGCCACGCCCGTTGTGCTGGCATTAGCTGTGTTCATTATTTACACCGTCGACCGGCTCCTGGACATCCGCCGACCGGACCGTCCGCCAACTAATCGTCACCGGTTTCACCACCGATATGCAGCCCTGTTATGGCGCGTGGTAGCCGGGGCTGTCGTGCTGGGATTAGCACTGACGTTTTTTCTGCCGGGTAGCGTCGTCAAATTCGGACTGGTACTGGGGGGCATTTGCGCGGCTTACGTCGGGGCGGTGTTCCGGCTTCCGGCGCGGCATCCGGCCCTGCTCTTGAAAGAGCCGTTCGTTGCCCTTCTTTTTTCGGCGGGTATCTGGGGCAGCGTCTGGGTACAGCGGCCGACGGTGAGCGGTGTCGACATCGCCGAAGCCCTACTATTCATTGGTATCGCCTTTCAAAACCTGATTTTGTTCGATACGATGGAAAACCGGGAACTACCAGGCACAACCCAGACCGGCCGCACGGCTTTCTCGTTAGCCACCGAGTGGGGTAGCGACCGGTGCGATACGATCCTGCGCTGGCTCACGTTCGGTATCGTGGCCGGTGGCCTGGCACTTTGCTTCGTGACCCCAGACCGCTTTGCGCAACGGTCGGCCCTGATGCTGGGCCTGATGAGCCTGACACTCTACGGCATTCAGCGATACCCGGTTTACTTCCTCAAAAACGAGCGATATCGGTGGCTCGGCGACGGCGTTTTTTGGCTTCCCGCGTTGGTGTTGTAAAGAAGTCAAAAGTCGTAAAGTCGCCGACGGACAAGCACTAACGACACGTCGATGACTTGTGACTTTTGACATCTTCGACTTTCGACTACCTTATTGCTACTATCGACCGGGATTTCACGGTTTCCCTTACGGCGCGACGAGTCAGAATATTCAGCAGGATTTCGGTCATGTACTCGCGTTTGTTGAACACGATGTCGTGGCGATTATCGGGCAGCAAAAACTGCTTCACCCGTGCGTTCACCAACTGTTTCTGCGCAAAGGTCACGTTCGTCGGGTACACGAGTTCATCCTGTTGACCATGCAGCATGGTAATGTTGGCTCTAATTTTAGGCCAGTCGGGCAGGAGTGCTTCCAGAGCCTGCCGGTGGGCCAATTTCTCATCGTTGGCTAATCGCAGCAGCGTCGGCACGACCCACCGAATCAGGGGACTGTCGGCAAAATAGCTGATGGGATACGTGCGCTCCAGTCCCGGTCCCAGTGCCGACGACACGAACACGACGTGATCGACCCGGCCGGGATTATTCATGGCCAATCGCGCCGACACCGAGCCGCCATACGACGAGCCGACAACCATCAAAAACGGTGCTTTCCGGTAGCGGTCGATGAGCGGTTGTAGGAAAGCAGCCTGCCGAACGACTGATGTTTCGACCCAGCCAAAATCTGAATAACCGTAACCCGGCCGGTCGACGGCCACCAACCGGGCGCGGTTCAACAGCGTCGTATCTTTGAAGAACGCATTGAAAAAAGAAAGTGAACTCGGCGCACCGTGAACAAACAGCACCACCGGCAGGGCCGAATCGCCGGACGTAGCCGTTTCCATGAACCGGATGGTGCGGGCTTCCGACTCCCCGTTCGGGTCGGTGACCCGGTAGCGGTGGATAAACGGACGAATGCGCTGCCCGCGAAACTCATTGGCTAACTCTACGTCAGTTTGACGCAGGTCGATAAACCAGGCCACGGCCAGCGTTCCGATTACTAATGTCAATAACGTGAGTAGAGTCCGGCCAAGGACGCGGAGGAGCCGTTGCATACCTGTATAAGTGTACGGCTGTAACTGCAAATTACCGGCCAAAGGTTTTTTGAGAGGACCACGGCAAGGGCCTGACCGGGCAAAACAGTTGAGCAAACCAGCACGTTCACACGGCACGATCAACCGACGAAACGCTATGGACGATCAGACCAACGCCCCGCAGATCAGCCGGACCGACCTCAACGCCCCAACCCCGGACAATCCCGCCGACATGAACATCAGTTTAGCCACGCGGCAGGAAACGCTCGGCGACTCGCAGGCCAACGACGCCGGGAAGATGACGCCCGATGACGCTAACGAACTCAGTACGGACGAGGGCGAGTAGTACTTTCCACACTTGCGGGGTCAGCTTTGCCAACCCTGCGGGGCATGTGAGTCAGCAATCACCAATTTTCCCGGACCAGAAAGCGACTGATTCACAACCATTGCGACGTTAAAGGGTGACACGTAACAAATTTTCCGGACTGTCGACTTGCATCGACACCCAAAACTGTCTACTTTTGTGCCACGCTGAAGGTTAACGGCAACGTCAGCCAACGGTTAGAA
>JAYTAC010000468.1:0-1273 GCA_043737755.1 Spirosoma sp. | reverse complement strand
TGCTGAACGGTATCGTGCTCATCGGTGAGTTTAACCGGCTCCGGCTGGCAGGCGAAATGGATTTGGTCAAGGTTATTTTTGAGGGAACCGCCGTGCGGCTGCGGCCCGTGCTGATGACCGCTACGGTGGCGTCGCTGGGTTTTCTGCCGATGGCGTTGTCGAATTCGGCGGGGGCGGAGGTGCAAAAACCGCTGGCCACGGTCGTGATCGGCGGACTCATCACGGCGACGCTGCTGACCCTGTTCGTGTTGCCGGTACTGTACGTGCTGATCGAAAAACGGTTCGGCAAGACGTTCGGTCAGCCAAATCCTGAATCGCGCCCCGAACCGGTGCGGTTGTCGGGCTGGCTGCTGATCGGGTTGCTGGGTCTCGGCAGTTTGCTTCCCTCAGCGATTCAGGCACAAGTCACGGCCGGGCCACGCTTGGCTCAACCCTCGCTCACCCAATCGGGAAATGGCGGCATTTCTCTCTCGCAGGCCTTGTCGCAGGCGTCGTCCAACAACCCATTGCTGCGGGTGTCGCAACTGAACGTCGGCTATCAGCAAAGTTTGCGCGGCACGGCGGGCGACGTGGGCAAAACCGACATCGCCACCACCATCGGCCAATATAACAGCCGCTACCTCGACCAGTCGTTTACGGTGGGGCAGCGGTTGCCCAACCCGGCTCTCGTGCGGGGGCTGCGTTCATTGGCCGATGCCCGCACCGCCGGGGCCGAAGCCGAGGGTCGGCTGACCCGCGCCGATTTGGCCCGGCAGGTGAAAGCCACCTACTACCAGCTTTGGTACGTGCAGTCATTAACTGGTTTCCTGCGGAGTCAGGACAGTCTGTACGCGGCCATTGCGCGGGGGGCAGAGGTGCGTCGGCGGACCGGCGAAGGAACATTATTGGAACAGACAGCCGCCGAGGTGCAGCGTCGGCAGGCGCAAACGGCCCTGATCCAGAACGAATTGGACGCCCGGATTTTGGCCCGGCAACTGCAAACGCTGCTGGCGAGTCCCGTGCCGCCGATCATCCCTGATACGCTACTGACCGAACGAACGCTGCCCGGCGTGGATTCGCCCGTCACTGACTCGTCTATGCTGGCGCAAAGCCCCGAGCTGGCCCAATTGGGCAGTCAAATCGAGATTGCCCGGCGCGAAACCGAATTGGAATCCGCCCGGCTGAAACCCGATTTCGTGCTCAGCCTGACCAACCAGTCGCTGCGGGGATTTGCGCCATTGGGGGATGGAGAAGGTCAGGAGTTTAATAATTTCGGCAATCGCTTTACGTATGG
>JAYTAC010000467.1:0-1273 GCA_043737755.1 Spirosoma sp. | reverse complement strand
CCGCATCCGATGACTGGACCAAGCCCAATTTCGACGATAGTCAATGGGCTGCTGGCGAAGGCACGTTCGGGAGCCGCACTGGTGACCATACTTCGTGGACGACCCCGGACATTTACGTTCGGCGGACGGTGGTGCTCGACCAGGTACCCGACGGTGAGCTGTTGGTAAATGCCATTCAAAACGACAACTACGAACTCTTCATCAACGGCGAACGGGTGGTCAGTGTGGCAGGTGTGTCGCCCGACTACAAACTGACGCCAACGCACCGGAAAGCATCGGACCTGCTTCGAAAAGGATCGAATGTGATTGCGTTTCATAGCCAGAACGTTGCCGGGCCGGGTTTTGTCGATCTGGGGTTGGTCGAAGAGCAGGTGCTGAACGACCAGGCCGCCACCCAAATAAACCGGCGCATGACGGCTACGCAGTCGATATACACGTTTGCCGCCGGGGGCATCGACCTGACAGTTACGTTTACGGCTCCGCTGTTGATGGATAACCTGACGGCTCTGTCGCGGCCGGTGCAGTACGTCAGTTATGCGGTTCGGGCTACGGACGGCCGCGTCCACGACGTGCAGCTTTATACCGACGTATCGGCCGAATTAGCCGTTAACTCGCCCGATCAGTTGGTGACGTGGCGACGTGGTCGGGTGGGCGGGGAATCGACAGGAGTAACCGGGTCAAAATCGGGACCGAAACTCGATCATATGCGCGTGGGGACAGTGGCGCAGCCCGTGCTGGGCCGCAAAGGCGACGACGTCCGAATCGACTGGGGGTATCTGTACGTGGCGTCGGCGGTGGAAGCGGGCACGAGTCGGCGGATCGGCTCGCTGCTCAGTGCCCGGAATCAGTTCGAGCGCGAAGGGCGCGTGACGGATTTGCACGAACGGATGCCCCGCATCGTGAGTGACAGTTTAGTGGTGTTGGCGACGAGTATGGCCCTGGGTCGGGTAGGCGATAAATCCGTTGAGCGGCATGTGCTGGTTGGCTACGACGACGTAAAATCAATCGAGTACGCCGGAAGACCCCTCGATGCGTGGTGGCGCCGAAACGAAAAAGACGCCGGGACTGAGCCGGATGATCGCCCGACTGCCATTGAACGGGCACTTCAGGACGCCGAAACGGAGTATGCCCAACTCATGGCTGACTGCGACGCGTTCGACAATAAACTGTATGCCGACGCCTTCGCTGCGGGCGGGGCCAACTACGCCGATCTGTGCGTACTGGGCTACCGGCAGGCTGTTGCGGCCCATAAACTCGTGGCTACCGGCGCACC
>JAYTAC010000466.1:0-1276 GCA_043737755.1 Spirosoma sp. | reverse complement strand
ACTGGGGTGGTCGGGTATCAGTGGACAGTCGTTCTCTTAGTTTTGAGAGATGTGTTTAAACTCAAATTGAACTGGACTGGTATAGCCGATGCCTGAGTGCTTACGGATCGGATTGTAGTAGTTGTCGATGTAATCACCGATCTCGGTGCGAGCATCTTCCAGACTCAAAAATACACCTGATTCTATTACTTCCGCCTTTAACCGGGACCAGAACGATTCAGCCGTGGCATTGTCGTAGCACTCGCCAGCCCGACTCATGCTCTGTAAATACTTGCCAGCCAGTAGCTTACGGAACTCTTTGGAAGCGTATTGCCCCCCACGGTCTGAATGCAAGATCAGTCCATTGGCGGGATGACGGCCCAGCAACGCTCGCCGTAAGGCCGTGATTACTAACTCATCGCGCATGTGATCGGCCAGACACCAGCCTACCACACGCCGGGACCAGAGGTCCATCCATACGGCCAGATATAGCCATTTTCCGTTGGCCAAGGGAATGTAGGTGATGTCAGACACCCATACCTGGTTGGGACCTGTGGGGCGGGGCCGATCCAACAACAAGTTTGGTGAATACCCCAGTGTATGACGACTATCAGTCGTCCGAGGCACAAAACTTCGTGGCTGGATCGGCCTTAGCTGGCTGTCAGCCAATACTTTACGGACAAACTCCCGGCTCACACCGATGCCCCGGTCTTTCATCTCCCCAACCAGTCGGCGCCTACCATATCGCCGACGATGTAGCCCGAACAAGTCCTTGACCTGCTGGGCATTGCTGGATTTTTCTCCCCTGGTGGGATGCGGCTTGCTCCCATTGGAAGTTGGCACCGGTTTGAGCCACTCATAGTAACCACTACGGCTCACCTCCAGGGTTTGACAGAGTACCTGAACCGGATAGGTCTGGCTTTGGGCTTGAATGAAGCGATACATAGTCTTTAGGTTGTCTGAGTGAAGATGGCTATGCTTTTTTTTAAGATGTCACGCTCCATCTCAGCCCGTTTGAGTTGCGCTTTTAGCCGTTCATTCTCCGCGATCAACTCGCTATTGCCTGCTTGCTTTTGGGTCTGTTTTTTGTGGGTATGCTTCCAGGTGTGGAGCAGTTGGTCACTGACGTTGAGACTCTTAGCGACCTGAGACACCGATTGACCTTCGTCAATCATGCGCAGGGCTTCGGCTTTGAATGCCTTATCGAATTTACGACGGGCAGGGGTTGGTTTGTTGGAACTTGCCATAATAACGGAAGTTGAGCAAGAACACTGTCCGTTTTAACACGACCATACCA
>JAYTAC010000465.1:0-1282 GCA_043737755.1 Spirosoma sp. | reverse complement strand
GACTTCACATCTGATTTCAGCGGTAAGGTGTTCATCGTATTTAGTTTGGACGGTGAGATTGCTAACCCGAAAATCATTGGAGAAATTGCCGACGAAATCGCCCGGCTCCAGACCTGACCCCTTCCAATTTTATGCACGACTCCATCGCTGGTAAACTCGCCCAATTGGAACAGAAATTTGCGGCTCAGGGGCAGGACATGAACGCCTATCTCGACGGGCTGCTTCAGGCTGACTACCTCACTTATTGGGATTATATCCATCTGGAAACGCTGCTGTCGCTGCAAAACCCAAAAACAGCCTTCCCCGACGAACTGATTTTCGTCACCTACCACCAAATCACCGAATTGTATTTCAAGCTGATTTTGCACGAAATCGCCCAGATTGCCGACGCCCGGCCGCTCACCACGGCGTTCTTTGTGGCCCGGATGCAGCGCGTGAACCGCTACTTCGACTTGCTGGAGCAGTCGTTCGGGGTTGTGATTTTGGGGATGGAGCGCGACCAGTTTCTGAAGTTCAGGATGGCCCTGATGCCGTCGAGCGGTTTTCAGTCGGTGCAGTTCCGCGAAATTGAGATCGTTTCGACCCACTTCCAGAACCTGCTGGCTGATGGTCCTAACGAGCCGGGGTCCATCGCCGACCGCTACGACGCTATTTACTGGAAGCAGGGTGCCACCGAACTATCGACCGGCCAGAAAAGTCTGACGCTGAAGCAGTTCGATCAGAAATATAGCGTTCGGCTCATCCGGCTGGCTGAGGATTACCAGACCAAAAACCTGCACGAACGCTTCCTCGAACTTGAACAAGCTAATCAGATCACGCCCGAATTAGCCGACGTGTTGCGTGAGTACGACCACCGCGTCAACGTTCGCTGGAAATTGGCGCATCTGCGGTCGGCGGTACAGCATTTACACAGAAGCGAATCGGCAACACAGCCGGAAAATACCAAAGCCACGGGGGGCACAAACTGGCAAACCTACCTGCCCCCTGTGCAACAGCAACGCGTATTTTTCCCGGCACTCTGGTCGGCAGAACAATTGCAGAACTGGGGGCAGTCGGGGCGGCAGGCGTAACGGTTCAACTATCACCATATCTTTTTGAAATACCGCACCATCTCGGGGTAGCCTAACCCCATCGACAGCCCTGTTACGGCCTGGGTGATGCGTTTCGTTTTCGTTTCGGTCGTTTTGGCGGACTCAATCCAGTTGCTGAAGTAGTTCCGGTGGCCGTCGGTCAGCGTATCAAAGAAGTTCAGCGCGGCCGGGTCGTCGGCTAAGCACGTCAT
>JAYTAC010000464.1:0-3509 GCA_043737755.1 Spirosoma sp. | reverse complement strand
GGGGCGATGCCAAAACGCGCTTCTTCGTGTCGGGGCAGTACTTTGACCAGAACGGGATTATCATCAAAAACCGATTCCGCCGATTAAGCGGCCGGGTTAACCTCGACCACAGTGCCACCGAAAAGCTCACCATCGGCGTAAACCTGAACATAGCGCACTCCAAAAACGACCGCGTCTCGAACGACAACGCGTTTTCTACGCCGATGCAGATTGTAGCGTTGCCGCCCCTGCACCCGGTCGTTGACCCGCGCACTAACCAGGTGAGTGCTGACTATACGCTGTATTATAACCCCCTGTTGAACCGCGATTTTGCGGCACTGCAAGCCCGTGTGTACCGGATCGTTGGCAGTGCCTACGCCGATTATAAACTGTTGCCAGGCTTATCGTTCCGCACCGAGTTCGGCACGGACATTTTGAGCCAGCAGGAAGACGAATATTACGGCCGCGAAACATCCCGGAATACCGGAGCACCCAACGGCTTGGGAACAAACAGTTTTCGGCAGATCGTTAACAGCACGACGAACAACTACTTTAGTTTTGGACGAAATTTTGGCGAAAAACATGACCTCGATGCCACATTGGGGATGTCGTACCAAGAGTCGCGCTCGAACTTCAACAGCGTAAGCAAGCAGCAGTTTCCGAGTAACGCCTATAAACAGCTTGTTTCGGGAGCTAAAGTCACCGACGGCACGGGTACTGAAACACGCTTCAACTTCCTGTCGTATTTTGCACGAGCCAACTACCGATTCAACAATCGTTATCTGCTGGGCGTGTCGGCCCGAGTTGACGGTTCGTCGCGGTTCGGAGTCAACAACAGGTATGGCGTTTTCCCGGCTGCATCGGTAGGCTGGATCATTACCGAAGAGCCGTTCATGAAAAGTTTGCCGGTGCTGAGTTTGCTGAAACTGCGGGCCAGCTACGGCCTGACGGGCAATGCTGAAATTGCTAACTTCGGCTCGCTGGCCCTGTATTCGGCAGCAGCCGGTTATGCCGGAGTGCCGGGTCAGACACCCGACCAGATCGCTAATCCCGACCTGACCTGGGAGAAAACCTTGCAAACTGACATTGGCTTAGAGTTTGGCCTGTTGAACAACCGCATTTCGGGCGAAATCGACTACTACGTCAAAAACACCACGGGTTTGTTGCTGGGCGTAAACGTACCGGGTTCGTCGGGCTTTCGGACGCAGTTGCGCAACGTGGGTAAGATGGAAAACAAAGGCGTCGAGTTCGTTTTCAATTCAAGCAATCTGGTTGGGGCTTTTAAGTGGAACACCTCTTTTAACGTTGCCTACAACGCCAACAAAGTAACGAATCTTGGCGGCACGACCATCAACGGGAGTTTCCTTAACCGGGCGCAGGAAGGCCAGCCGCTGGGCGTGTTCGTCGGACCGGAATACGCCGGGGTCGACGTGCAGAACGGCGACGCGCTGTACTACCTGAACACCGAAAATGCCACCGGAGGCCGGGATCGTACGACCACCAACGACTACAACGCGGCCGAATTCGTGCCGCTGGGCAATCCGTCGCCCAAATTTATTGGTGGTGTCACCAACACGTTCAATTTCAAAGGCGTTGATCTGAGCGTCCTCTTCAATGGTCAGTTCGGCAATTACATCTACAACGGGGGCGGTAAGTTCCAGTCGGCCAACGGTGATTTCTTCGACAATCAGACGGCCGATCAGTTGAACCGCTGGCGGCAAGCGGGCGACGTGACTAACATCCCGCAGGCCCGTTTGCTGGGAGGTAATGGCACCGGCGAGTCGTCGCGTTACCTCTCGAAAGGTGATTTTGTGCGGCTGCGGACCCTCACGCTGGGCTACTCGCTGCCGACGTCCCTCATCAGCCGCGCTAAGCTGAGCCGGGTACGGCTTTACGTAACGGGACAAAACCTGCTGACTTTTACCAATTACAACGGCTGGGACCCTGAAGTTAACTCGGATGCCTACACGGGTAATGCCGTCAATATTGGCGTGGACTTTTATTCGGCTCCTCAGCCCCGCACGATCATCGGTGGATTACAAATTGGGTTTTAAGTAGAAGCAACAGACGCCGGACGCTGGTTGGTGCTGACGTACCTGTCCACCGATCAACGTCCGTCATTCAGACCGAACGCATACAAATGAAAACGAACCAATCTATACTAATTCTGTCAGCGATGACGGTTGGCCTGTGGCTGACCTCCTGCGACAGCAAATTGAACGTTAACCCGGTTAACACCGTAGCAACGGCACAGGCCCTGAGCACACCGGCTGACTTGAACGCACTGCTGATTGGTGCCTACGACAGCATGGGCGATGCCGATTTGTACGGCGGCAACCTACAGCGCGACGCCGAACTGCTGGGCGACAATGGTGAGGTCGAATGGAGCGGCACGTTTACGGCTCCGCGTGAGGTATATACCAAACGCCTGCTGGTTACTAACGATCAGGCCAACGTTAGCTGGACGGATGCGTACCGGACAATCAATATCTGCAATACGGTGTTGGCTAATCTTGACTTAGCCTTGACAGCAAACCGTCCCAACGTGGAAGGTCAGGCTAAATTCATCCGCGCTTCGATGTACTTTGAACTCGTGCGGCTCTTCGCCCGGGCCTGGGGCGACGGCGATGCCGCCACGAATCCGGGTGTTCCGGTAGTAACGACCCCCACAACCGTACTTGATGCCAGCAGCAACATTCCGCGCAGCACGGTAGCGGTTGTTTATGATCAGGTTATCAAGGACTTGATCGAGGCCGAAGCGGCACTGCCACTCACCGACGCGACGTACAATTTCCTGGCAACGAAAGGAGCGGCAGCCGCTCAACTCTCGCGGGTGTACCTACAAAAGGCTGACTACCCCAACGCGGCTAATGCCGCCAACCGGGTCATCATGGGTAAGAAGTATCAGTTGGTCAGTATCGAAGAAGCATTTGATCGGCGTACTAACATAAACGGAGCAAACACAGGCGAAACGATTTTTGCCGTTCAGATAACCGACCAAGATGGCACGAATAGCCTGAATACGTTCTACGGCGCAACGGACGTTGGTGGCCGGGGCGACATTAACGTTACAGACGCTCACTTGGCCCTGTACGGGGCCAACGATGCCCGGAACAAACTGTTCTACGAAGACGGCGACGGGTTGATTCGGACGATAAAATTCAGAAACCAGTTCGGCAACATTCAGGTACTGCGTTTAGCCGAAATGTATCTGACCCGAGCCGAGGCTAATTTTCGCGCTGGCACGTCGGTTGGAGCGGCTCCCTTGGCCGACATTAATATGATTCGCGCTCGGGCGGGGGCGGCTCCGCTGGCGGCAGCCCAATTGACTGTCAACGCCATACTTGTGGAACGTCGGCTCGAACTGGCTTTTGAAGGAACGCTGATTCATGACCTTAAGCGCACCAAACGGAGCGTTGGAACGCTGCCCTACAACAGCCCCCGTCTGATCTTTCCAATCCCACTGCGCGAGGTAACCACGAATCCTGCGTTGGTGCAGAATGTCGGCTATTGAGTTCGGGTCCAAACGG
>JAYTAC010000463.1:0-3512 GCA_043737755.1 Spirosoma sp. | reverse complement strand
GGAGTACGAAATGATTCTGGGTGAAAAACCTGAGGAATACGTATAGCAAAGCCGGGACCAGCAGCGTAGTGAGCAGGATCCCGGCTTTTTGAGTCTTTGTCATTTTACCTTAATTGGAAGATCGAACCCCCTTCAGTCATTAGAGCAATCAGCAACCAGACTATGAACAGCACGGGGAGTGATATTGCCCAAATCAGACTTTTGACTTCGTGCTTGAGGTGCATGAATTCACCGACGATGTAAAATGCCTTTACCAATGTCATGCCAACAAATATGGACGTGCGAAACGTACCGGCTTTCATGAAATAGGCAAGCAGAAACTCAACAGCCGTTAGAGCAGACAGAATTATGAATGTACGCCAGATGATGGACGTATTTGCCGGAGGAATTTCAGTACCGCCCTGTGTCTGATTAACTTTTTGTGTACTATCAACCATGAGAAGGTCAGCCTTGTCAGACCAAATAAAAGAATGTGAATACAAATACCCAGACGAGGTCAATGAAGTGCCAGTATAAACCGACTTTTTCGACCATCTCATAATGTCCTCGTTTTTCATACAAGCCGGTTGCGGACCGATAGAAGACTAATACATTCAGCACAACACCACTAAGAACGTGTGTGCCGTGAAATCCCGTTATGAAGAAGAACAAGTCGGCAAAGGCCGGTGGCCCATACTGGTTCTCAACTAAGTTGGCTCCGAATATCGTTCGCTGTATGGCCTGTCCGTTCACAAGTTCGTTAATGATCGTACCCTGTTCCGTTCCATGAATGAAGTGACCCCATTCCCACGCCTGGCTGCCCAAGAAAGTGAACCCACCTAAAATGGTCCAAAGCATATATTTGTCCACATCCTTACGGTCCATCCGGTGTCCGGCTTCTACTGCCAACACCATGGTCACACTGCTGAAGATAAGGATAAAAGTCATTATGCCCACGAAAATTAGTGGCAAGTCTATTCCGTGCAAAAAAGGCACCGAGTTGTACACTTTATCGGGGGTAGGCCAGTACAAGTTCGAAAACTTAAATATCTCACCATATACCGCCGGGTCCCACGATGGATAGCTGTAGCGAATCAGACCATACGTAACCAGCAACGCAGAGAACGTGAACGTGTCCGAAATCAGGAAAAACCACATCATCAGCTTGCCATAGCTGGCATTCATCGGTTCGACACCGCCCATCCAGGCCCTTTTGTCAAACGTTTGTGCTGAATCAGTTGATACGGTGGGTGTTGTCGCTACTGCCGCCATACGCTTAATTAATTGTCAATGAAAATATACCAAGAAGAAAAACAAGTACAGCCACAGAACATCCAAGAAATGCCAGTAGGTCGTCGCTATTTCCATCTGATTCAAACTCTTCGCGTGAATCCTTAACCGGAATGCCGCAGTCAGCGCAACAACCAGTACAATCAAACCAGAGATCAGGTGAAATCCGTGTAACCCTGTGAATATGTACATGAACGATCCAGCCGGGTTGCCAACAAAAAAAACATTCTGGTCAACCAACTGAACCCAGCCTTGGAACTGCATGTACAGGAATGCCATACCAAGCATAAAAGTAATAGTAATGGCTATCCTCAGACGCTTAAAGTCATCTTTCTTTGCAGACATGTATGCCCATTGCATTGTCATACTGCTCAAAACCAAGGCAATCGAGCTGTACGAAAAGACCGCTGGAACGGTGTATTCCAGCCAATTACCCTCGGCTCGGCGCACCAGATAAGCACTGGTCATAGCCGCGAAAAGCATGATAATACTGACGATGAACAGCCAAAGTATAAACTTCTTTGGGTTCATTGAGAGAGTCTCTTCAGGCTCTTCAAGGATTGAGATGTCATTCGCAAATTCACTCATGGCTTGTTATGTCTTATCGATCAGGTAAGCAATCTGCACAACAGGTAAGTACAGCAGCGACCCAAACATCATTTGTAATGCCGCTTTGTCAGTGCAAGTTCTCACTAAGTGGAACGTTTGCGCAAGGAACAAGATTCCGCCGATCATGGCTACCAATGCCGAGTTGATTCCCGTCATGCCAAGCATGTATGGTAACCAGCCAACTGGCACCAAAAACAGCGTGTAGATCATGATTCGGAACGCTGTCTCAGTATTTTTACCATCTCCGGGCATCATTTGGATACCTGCTTTTTTGTACTCATCAAAAGCCAACCACCCAATAGCCCAAAAGTGAGGAAATTGCCAAAAGAACTGGATGGCAAATAATATCCCCGGCTCCCACCCAAAGTGATTCGTCGCGGCAACCCATCCGATCATTGGTGGAAACGCTCCCGGCAATGCTCCAACCCATACCGCAACCTGGCCCTTTGTCTTCAAAGGCGTATACACAAAACCATATAATAACAACGATAATATGGC
This sequence comes from Spirosoma sp., assembly GCA_043737755.1. GTDB lineage: Bacteria > Bacteroidota > Bacteroidia > Cytophagales > Spirosomataceae > Spirosoma. The sequence goes on along the minus strand of JAYTAC010000463.1, from coordinate 1,136 downwards.
TAGCGCAGCCGCCCGTATGTTAAAAACTTCAACAAACAGGAAACTCGAGATTCCGAAAAGAACAAAGGCAAATACCGCTGCTTCTCCCACTGCTACACGACCAGTCGGCAGGGGACGGTTTGCCGTGCGCTTCATTAGCTTATCAGATTCTTTCTCAATGATCTGATTTATGACGTTGGCTGCTCCTGTAATGGCAATCGAAGCAATTGTTAATGTGGCCAGTTTCCACCAAACCACAACGTCAGCCGCAAGGCAATAGCCAAACACGCCGGAAAACACGACGGCAAGGGTAAGTTTTATTTTTATCAGTTCGGCGTATGCTCTGACTTTTGCATGAACGGAAATCAGGCTTATTTCTTTTTCCATTTCAGATTCTCTGTAAACGAGCAACGTCGGTGTTCCGCTTGGGTGAACGCAATAACGGGTGAAGCAGCAACCAGATAATAAACTGTAGACCGATCATCACTATGGCCAAAAATAGGTGTACAGGCTGAGCAATAGCAGGAACGGCGAAATAAGCCATTATTGCTCCGGTTGCAATCTCTATTAGTACCAACGCAATCAGGGTATTTGCCAGATTTTTAATAACCTGTCCACCGATTGTTTTTCGTAATCGGTAAATGAACCAGGTGTTGAAACCGAGTACTATCAATGAGAACGAGCGGTGTACGTAAAAGCGCCAGTCTAGATTATTGATCCAGTTGATTCGTTGGTTTTGGCCAATTCGCTGAACTACTTCATTTAATGCGTCACGCACTTGCGCGCCCAACATAATTTGACATAAAGACAATCCCATTGTCGCTACCAGCAACCAATTGAGGGCTCTACCGTCCCGGTGATAAGTAGCAGAATCGCCGTCATTGCTTCCCGAGCGTATGAAAACGAATAGCAGTGCAAATACAACAAGGATGGCAAGCAGGAGGTGTAGAGTGATCACATACTGAGATAATTCAGTTGCTACTACACGCGAACCAAGCCAGCCGTTTGCTCCAATTAAGATCAAGGCAGAAAAACTACCCCAGAAAAGGCGTTGGTCTATTCGTAAAAAACGTAGTGAGGTTATGAACGTGGCCAACACAAGAAAACCTGAGAACGCCCCCAGTAACCGGTTAGCGTATTCTATCCAAGTTTTTGCA
>JAYTAC010000462.1:0-1286 GCA_043737755.1 Spirosoma sp. | reverse complement strand
GCGCGACGGAGACGAATAAACTCTCGAACTGCGAGGGAGCCAGATACACGCCCCGGTCCAGCATGGCGTGGAAATACCGCCCGAACAGGGGCAGATCGCAGGTTTTGGCATCGGTGAAGTTGGTGACGGTTCGCTCCGTCATAAACGGCGTGAACATCGACCCGATCTGGTTAAGCGTGAAATTCAGCCCGGCCTTTTGGAAACCGGCGCGGAAACCCGCTGCCAATCTTTCGCCAATTTCGTCCAAACGCGAGTACACGGCCGGGTTATCATTCAGGTGGTGCAACATGGCCAGGCCCGCCGACATCGCAATCGGGTTGCCCGACAGCGTACCCGCCTGGTAGACCGGCCCGGCGGGGGCAACGACACTCATGATGTCGGTTCGGCCACCGTAGGCTCCCACGGGCATCCCGCCCCCGATGATTTTACCCAGCGTGGTCAGGTCGGGGGTGACGCCGAAGCGTTCCTGCGCCCCGCCCTTCGCCAGCCGGAAGCCGGTCATCACCTCATCGAAAATCAGTACCGCCCCATGTTTGGTGCACAGTTCCCGCACCCCTTCCAGAAAACCGGGTTCCGGCAGCACACAGCCCATATTACCCACTACCGGCTCTAAGATCAGGGCGGCGATCTGGTTGTAGTTGTTGTCGAACAGCCGCTCCACAGCCGCCAAGTCGTTGTAGGGCGCGGTGAGCGTGTCGGCAGCGGTAGCTTTGGTGACGCCCGGCGAATCGGGAACGCCCATTGTCATGGCCCCGCTCCCGGCCGCAATCAGGAACGAGTCGGCGTGGCCGTGGTAGCAGCCTTCAAATTTAATCATCTTGTCGCGGCCCGTGAAGCCCCGCGCCACCCGAATGGCGGCCATCGTCGCTTCGGTGCCTGAGTTGACCATTCGTACCTGCTCCACCGACGGCACCATGCTCACGATCAGTTCAGCCATCTCGACTTCTTTGCGGGTGGGTGCCCCGAACGAAAACGAGTACTGAATGGCGTCGCGCACGGCTTTTTCGACCGGCTCGAAAGCATGGCCCAGAATCATTGGCCCCCACGAGTTGATGAGTTCGGTATACCGTCGGCCGTCCTCGTCATACACGTAGGGTCCCTTGGCAGATTTGATGAACAGGGGCGTACCGCCCACGGCCCGAAACGCGCGCACCGGGGAGTTGACCCCGCCCGGAATCAGGGTTTTGGCTTTCTCGAAAAGTTGTTCGCTGGTTGTCATGATCGATGTTATGTAGAGCCCGCACCGGCGGACCGGCAAGATTTTGCGGCTCAGATGCGTCAGCAAT
>JAYTAC010000461.1:0-1287 GCA_043737755.1 Spirosoma sp. | reverse complement strand
CTGGCTGGGCGTCGAAGCCCGCAGCAACAACAGACCCGGTGCTTGACGACCGATCTCGAAACTACGCTGCTCCACCGGACCTGCCTGCTCAACCGTGTACGAACCAATCACCTGACCGCGCATGTCGGTGAGCTGGATACGTAGCGGCTGACCACCCGCACCCCGCACCTCGACCCGCACCTGACCGTTCTGAACCGGATTCCCGATCACCCGAACGTCCAGCACGGACTCCGCCGACGCGCTGACGCCAACCCGTTTCGCTGCGCTGGCCGTGCAGGCGGTCAACCAGTTGTAGGCAAAACTAACCTCGCCCGCCGTACCCTGCTGAACCGCTTTCAGGGTAATGGTAGGGTTGTCGGTGTACAAATTCAGTGTGTAAGGACCCGCTGCCGTCGTTGGCACCAGCTCGTTAACCACCGAGAAACTAATCGGCTGACCGTTGGTCCCCGCGTACTGGGGCGAGAAACTCACCGTCCGCAGACCCGTGCTCATCATCGTGCAGTTCACCGTCGTCACACCCGCAATGGCAAAGGGCATCACCGTAGGCGGAACAACTACCGGCGGTACAACAACCACCGGAGTACCACAAGCCGCTAACCAGTTGTAGACAAAAGAGGCTTCGCCCGTTGTGCCCATCTGCGTGGCGTTCAGCGTAATGGCCGGATTGTCGGTGTACAGATTCAGCGTGTAGGGACCCGCGCTGGTCGTCGGGGCGAGTTCGTTGGCGACCGAGAACGTGATCGGCTGCCCGTTGGCACCCGCGTATTGGGGGGTGAAATTCACCTGTCGCTGACCGGCCGTAGTAGTCATGCAGCTTACCGTTGTCACGCCCGTGATGCTCAAGGGAGACATTGTCGGCGGCACAACCGGCGGTACAACAACCACCGGGGCACCACAAGACGCTAACCAGTTGTAGACAAAACTGGCTTCACCCGCCGTACCCATCTGCGTGGCTTTCAGCGTGATGGCCGGATTGTCGGTGTATAAATCCAGCGTGTAGGGACCAGGGTTGGTCGTCGGCACCAGCTCATTGGCCACCGAGAAACTCACCGGCTGACCAGTCAAACCCGCATACTGGGGCGTGAAACTCACCCGTCGCAGACCGGCCGTGAGGGTCTGGCAGCTTACCGTCGTTACGGCCGTGATGCTCAGGGGAGCCGGAGCTACGTCATCTTCCTTGATGGTAATTTTACTGCTCGTGTTGGTTGGGTCCGGGTCATACGCAGCTTCGTCAACTAATGTCACGATCACGTCTTCGTCGCCCTCAACTTCCTCATCATCGATGGG
>JAYTAC010000460.1:0-3519 GCA_043737755.1 Spirosoma sp. | reverse complement strand
TCCCAGCCCTGATTACTGCCCCTGGTATCCGATGCCTTGCTGGACTAAACCCAAACCCGTAAAATTGTCCTGTTCAGTGAGTGAGACCGTTTGGGGGGAGCGATCGAAAGCGGATCGTTTATAACCGCGTATGATTGATTTGCGAATGACGTTGCTTTGGGTTTCATTATATAGCCGGATCCCATCTAACCGGGCACCATCAACGGTTACATTCTGGAAAGTTAGTTTGCCGCCAATGCCAATGCCCGGCGGGCTGCTGCGATTATCGATAAATACCGCGCACGTTTCAGCCCGGAGCTTGTCATCGCCAGCAAAGATGTTGCTATGAGTGATCAGCACGTTTTGAATCAATAAACTATCGCCCTTCCGAATGGCCCCGACGATAATAAGTCCCACCCCCCGCGCCGAGTCAATGGTGTTGGCATAAAATTCGCCCGAGCTTCCACCCGAAATCTGTACTCCGGCATTCTGATGGCTGGCAAACGGATTGATTCCAGTGTTAACGACGCGGTTGTGGTGAACTCTGGCCCCCGGTGCGCAGGAATACTGGATGCCTTCGGCCCCTGATCGCTCAATAACGTTATGATGAACGTCCAGGCCGTAAATCTCGTGGGGATACAGTCCGTTTTGACCACTGTTCCAGAATGAATTGCCGATGTAAAGGCCTTCGCCCAGCGTGTCGTGTACGTAGTTATCGTGAATAGTTACGGCCGACATGACGAAGCTGCCCAACCAGGTCGATGGGTCTTTCGCTAACGGGTCCGTTTTGATCATCATCCCCGCAAACCCGGACTGAGACACCTCCACCTGCGATATCTCACAGTTGGTCGATTTGCCCGACACAACCAAGGCTGACACGTCCCGGTAGGCAGAACTGACATTGAAGCCATAGCGTATGGCCGCCACGCCTGAACCCGATAGCACGAAGTGCGAACAGCCATTGATGCTGAGATTACCACTGTTTTGGGTGGTGCCCCTGATGGCGACCCGTCCCTTGTAATTTAGAAACACTATGGGCCTGCCGGGGATGCCCACGAATCTCTCTAGAATCAGATTCGCGTAGTCGCCCGTCAGAATCCCAACGGTATCACCCGCCTGAACGCCCATTTTCTGGCCGTTGTATAAACCGCTTTTGTCGATAATAAATTTAGGCTTGTATGGGCTTACATCTCCGGTTGTCACGGGTCCATTAGCCACCGGTGATACGACAGGGGCATTCATGTTGTTCCGACACGTCGGTAGAAGGGCGATTGCCAGCAGCAACAGTACTACGTTTTTCATAAGAGGCGGGTGATGTCGTAAATAATAGTCAATTATCAGGGGATGATACGGCCAAAGCTGCGCTTACTTTTACCCACGACTGCCCTGTGTGATCATACTTTTTTATTATTCTGGCCGGATTGCCCGCCACAACCGTGTAAGCGGGAACGTTCTTGGTGACGATGCTGCCAGCCGCAACAACAGCGTGCTTCCCGATCTGCACGCCCGCTGTGATGACCGCATTAGCCCCAATCCAGCATTCATCATCGATTAGAATAGGCAGCGTGCGGACGGGTTGCTGTCGGATCGGCTTATCTATCGCCTGGTAGCTGTGGTTCAGCCCCGAAATCACGACATGCTGGGCAATGATTACCTGATTTCCGATGGAGACCGGCCCAATAAGCACACTGCCGATGCCCAGTCGGGAATACGCACCGATGCGCACATCACCCATCCCGTTGTTGACCGTGCAGTAATCCTCGACGGTAGTTTGCGCCCCTAGATCAAACCGACGGAACGGTAAAACATCCAGCCGAGCCGAGCGGCACACCCGTGACCCCGCCCCCTTTTTGTGAATCCAGGGATTGACCAGCCAACTCACCCAGCGACGTGGCCGTGCCTGGTTACGGGGAATCAGTAAGTAATGAACCCAGCGCTTGGCTTGCCTGCTGTTCTTTATCCACTCTTTGAAGTGCATACTATTTCGGAACGGTTATGGACTGGTTAGAATTTAGTTGGTTGATGGCCTTTATCAACGTAGTCACTGACTTGGCCCAGGTATGACTACGGGCAAACGCAACGCAGCTATCCAGCGCTGTCGGTAGGTCCCGGCGGAGGGCCTTTTCGATGCCCTCCACAAACTGTCCGGGCGTTTCGGCTAAAGTGACATAATCATCAAAGAGTCGCATAGTCTCGGTTCGACGGGCCACGACAGGTTTCCCCATTGCTAAATATTCATCAACTTTCCGGGGATAATTGCCGATTGTCAACGCATTCAAGTGCTGCGGATTGATGGCTACATCGAGGTGTTGCAGGTAAGCCGGTAACGCCAGCATTGATTTGGCACCCAGAAAATGGACATTGCTCAGCTTGTGTAAGACGCTTTCCCGGAACGTTTTATCTTCCGGGCCAATCAACAGTATGTTCCAGTCGGGCCGGGCCTGGGCTGTTGACACCAGCCAGTCGATGGATAGTCGGCTCGCGTTGAGTGCCCCTACGTAGCCAATTCGGGGGGAAGCAATGGACTTCAAGTCGTTCGGGACCGGATACCGGGTTGCTGCGTTGAAATGGGTGAGATCGCACCCCTGACCAATGTCTTCGGTGTGCTTGTTATGCTGACAGGCCAACTGCGCTAAATAAGCGGAATTGCTGACGACCAGATCTGCTTTTTCCATCAACCTGACTTCGAGTCGACGCCCGTGTTTTCTCCAGTAATCGACAGCCATCAGATTGTCACGCGTGTAATACACGTAATGCCGGGGAGCCAGTAATTCCTTCAGGTAAAAACTACGGAACATATCACTGTCGTTGAAGACCGTGACCGGGCCAAAAGCCAGATGGTCAATTGCCTGCTGAATACGGGATGCCAGCCGCTGGTTATTGAGCCGGTTCACGTAATCGAACAAAAACGAATCGGGCAGCCAGTTGATGGATTCAAGCGTCACGGCCGGATACAGCACCCAAAGCGCATCATTCACCCGAAACAGATGACCGGCCGGGTGCGGCTGCCCTTTGGGCTGGGGTGCATCCCGCTGCCTGAATCGGGTGATTCGATCCGGTGGTGGGTTAACATACAGGACCCGGCTGGTTTTGGCCAGTTCGAGTGCCATATCTTTGGCATTACCGCCCAGGGGCAAGTCCCACGACTGAATGCCGACAAACACAAAGTCGGTGGGTGATGATCGAACGGATTGCATGGATCAGGTGGCCATTATTGTTGCAGGATCGAATGAACGCGATCAGCAGTGGTCGTCGTATACTGACTGATTCCCCGTCCGCAGCTTGTCAGTTTCTGCGCTCTGGTGGCCATAACCCGAACATAATTGTCGTTGAGCTGGTCGCGGCTGGCCTCGCGGTGATGAATATGAAACTGGATCGCGCCGAACCGGATGAATTCCAGGCGGACATGTCGATTCATCAGCCGCAGGGCCAGGTCGGTATCTTCCCAGCCCCAGCCCGTGAAATTTTCGTCGTACCCATTTACGTCGAGCAGGTCCTGCCGCCAGAATGCCATGTTGCAGCCCGCGATATACAGGTATT
>JAYTAC010000459.1:0-1289 GCA_043737755.1 Spirosoma sp. | reverse complement strand
TTCATGGGCCGCGACCATCACCTCGACGCATTCACGGTCTGGATGGCGGGCGGGGGCGTCAAACGGGGCTTTTCCTACGGCGAAACCGACGACATTGGTTACTACGGCGTGAAAGACAAAGTACACGTCCACGACTTGCAGGCGACGATTCTGCACCTGCTGGGCTTCGACCACGCCAAACTGACGTACCAGTTTCAGGGTCGCCCGTTCCGGCTGACCGACGTAGCGGGGAAAATCATAAAACCGGTGATTGCGTAGGTGCCGACAGGCCGGGTTGCTGGTCTCGTCCGCTCAGGGCATGGATTCCCTCGTGTGAACCTGACGCAGAACGAAATTTAGGCGCGGGTGAGCGAGTCTGTAAAACTATCGGCGTTTGAGTAGGGTAGGTTGAAAACAGAAAAACGGATGCCATTACTTTGAGTAATGGCATCCGTTTTTCTGTTTTCAACCTATTCCAGCGTCTTCACATTGTCTTTCGGGTGGCGGTCGATGAGCAGGTTCAGCGGGTCGATACCGGCGCGGTCGGGTTTCTGATCGACGCGCACTGTGATTTGCTGTTTCGGCTTCGTGATGTGGTGCCGCTGGTAATAAAGCAGCTTGTCCGTCGCAGCATCTTTGGCTTTGGGCGCGTAGACACCTATCCATATCCACTCGTTCAGGGGCCGGGGTTTCTCGTTGCCGAGACTGTCGGCCCGCACTTTCTCGGCCGACACGTCGAGCGTCACTACAAACTGCTTACCCGACGATTTTACGGTGGCTTTGTCAGTTTTGAGTTCGTAGAGCGTAATGGCGTTGACCCAGTCATCGAGCAGACCGTGCAGGCTGTCGGGCGTTACGGCCCGGAGTTCGGCGGTGAGGTCAGCCGCCGTGGGGTAAACGCCCGTTTTGGTCACCTGAGCCATGTTCCAGCGGTTGCGGTGCGCACGTAACGCCCCGTTCAGCCGCTCTTCGCCAATCTGATCCTGCAAGGCATACAATACGTGCGCTCCTTTGTAATAATGGATATACTGCTGGTGTTCGCACGATGACAAGGGCTGCTCTTTCTTGCTTTCGCCCCGTCGACCGCTCAGGTAATAGTCGAGTTCGTGGCGCAGGAATTGCTGCATTTTCTCCGGCGTCGACTGCTGTTTCATCACCATCAGCGCACTGTATTCGGCCAGCGACTCTGACAACATACCATTTCCCTTCACGTTCGCTTCGATCACCTGATGGCCCCACCACTGGTGCGCCACTTCGTGGACCGTCACGAAAAACGGCATATCGATGTCTTTTTTGTCGTCGATGTCGGC
>JAYTAC010000458.1:0-8617 GCA_043737755.1 Spirosoma sp. | reverse complement strand
AGTTCTGCGTCCGGCGGTTGATGACGTAGATGCCCCGGCTTTCGTAGTCCCGCATGATTTGCATGATGAAATCGCCGAAGCCCGATTGGTCGCTGGTGACGGTCGGGATGCCGCGTACCACGCACTCCAACGGCGTGTAGCCCCACGGCTCGTAGTAACTCGGAAACACGCCGAGGTGGCAACCCCGCACAAACTGGCTGTAGTCCAAGCCAAACAGCGGGTTGGTCGACGCGATGAAATCGGGGTGATACACGATTTTGACCCGGTCGAACTCGTTGTTAACCAAGTTGGCCTGCCGGATAAAACGCGTCATGTCGTCCTCCTGCACTAAGTTATGGGTCACGAAGGGGGGCAGGCGTTTCGTTTTCCAGCTTTGCACCGTCCGCCGAAGCCGCAGCTGCCAGTACTCATCCACAAAATTATTCAGGTCGGGCAAGGCAATCCCTTTGTCCGACGCTGCGGCCTGAAAAAGCCGCTCACCAACCTGTTTTTCGATGTTTTCGCAGGTCTCCTGAATCTCGTCGAGCAACGCCCGCGAGTGCAGAACGTCGGGATTAATGGACGTGTAGGGCTGCTTGGTCACCATAAACATGACGACGGTCGTGTCCATCTTTTCCTCACGCATTCGGTAGTTGAGCCGGGCGAGGGCTTCCAGGCTGAGGTCATACCCCTTGTTAGTGAACTCGAAGCGGCCCGATGTGAAGAAGTACAGCGTTTTCTCCAGATCGAAGGAATAGTTCTGAAAAAAGTGGCCCATCACAAATTCGTGAATCTTCTGCTTATAGCGAACGTGCAGGTTCTGAAACTCGTGAACGGCTGCAAACCGGGTGATGTTCAAGCCGTTGGGCAGGACTAAATCGGGATTTCGCCCCAGAAAAACCTCACATTCCCGAGCTGTTACGTCGCTGACGGTCGTGAAGACATGGGCTTGCAGGGCCGCCAATCGCTCGATGGTCGCCTGCGTTTCGATGCCGTACCGTTGGGCTTCGCGCTTCCAGTCGAAGAACGGGAGTTTGCCGTAAAAGCCCGGTTCGTTCTGCGCCAAATACCGGCCGAGCATCGTGGCGTGGGTCGTGAAGATGGTGGCGACTTTAACGTTGTCCCGGCGCAGGTCGGGCAGTCCGGTACTGGCCATCCACTCGTGAAAGTGAGCCACAATATCGACCCGTTTGGCGTGGTCTGCGGCTAAGAGCGTCACAAACTGGCGGGCCATTTCGCCAAAAGCAATCGTCTGGTCAACGAGTTCCTCAACGTTCAGCGTCGAAAGCTGGTGGTTCTGCCAAAGCTGCCCCTTCACCTGATTGAGCTGGGCGGCAGAGAAACTGGCAATATCGAACAGCACCACCCGTGGCCGACCCGTCACGAGCCAATAGCCATACTCGACGCCGTAACCCAACTGCCGCATTTTGCTGACGGTTTGCCCAATTTCGGTTTCGTCGGGTTCGGTAATCGGCTCGAATTCGGCGGCTGCCCGCTGCGGAAAGTAGGGGCCGAGTGCTACGTAGTTATCGTCCCACTTCTCGACCATTGCCGGGACTTTCGACCGGATAACCGTGTAGATACCACCGACCTGGTTGCACACCTCCCAGGCGACTTCGAGCAGTAATTTCCGCTTCGACGTTGAGAATATCGATTCCAATTGTATGTGGTTTTGTGGTACGTCGTTGCCGGTTCCTGACTGAAAAGCCCCCCAAACTACGTAGCCCAAACCACAAAGCCCAATCTATTTGCCCAGAAATGATTTGGCCTCCCGCACATCAGTTTGGCCATTTTGTGAGACGGTGTAGCTGAATCCCGGTTGAATGCTGTAAGCCCCTACTTCGCCCTGCCGGTTGGTGGCCAAAAAACCGACCTGCACATCTTTGTATTCCTGCTTTTTCACGATTCGCGTAGCGGCTTCTTCGCAGGCTTGCTGCGGTGTCCGGCCCTGTCGCATCAGTTCGACCACCAAAAATGAGCCGCAGGTGCGCATCACCAATTCGCCCAATCCCGTGGCGCAGGCCCCGCCAACTTCGTTGTCGACGAACAGCCCGGCTCCAATGATGGGTGAGTCACCGACACGTCCGTGCATTTTGTAGGCCAATCCGCTGGTGGTGCAGGCTCCCGATAAATTGCCCTGTTTGTCGATGGCCAGCATTCCGATGGTGTCGTGCCGCTCAATGTTGATAACGGGCTTGTACTTCGCCGTTTTGAGCCACTCGCGCCAGGCCGCTTCCGACGATTTGGTGAGTAGATTCTCTTTCTTAAACCCCTGCGAAAGCGCAAATGCCAATGCCCCTTCGCCACTGAGCATGACGTGGGGTGTTTTCTCCATCACGGCCCGCGCCACCGAAATGGGGTGCATGATCTGCTCCAAGAACGTGACTGACCCGGCGTTTCCCTTCTCATCCATAATACAGGCATCGAGCGTCACGCGGCCGTCGCGGTCGGGCAGGCCACCATAGCCGACGCTGGTATCGTTGGGATCGGCTTCAGGTACGCGGACGCCCGCTTCCACGGCTTCCAACGCCCGCCCGCCCCGGTCGAGCACGGCCTGTGCGGCTGCGTGGGCTTTGGGCTGTTTCCAGGTCGAGATGACGATTGGGGGAGGAGGAGCTAACGGTTGAGCGTTGGATTTAGCCGCAAAAGCCAGCGAGGGAAACAGGCCGGAGATTGAACTGAGGGTCAGGAAACGGCGACGGTTTAGCATAGGAAGAGGGCAAGTGGTTGATTAAGCGAATGTAAGCGTTTATCTTACGGCCTATGTGCTCAAATCGCTACCCGCTCTGTTTTTACTGCTGATGGTGTCGTTGCCGGGATTTTGCCAGTCGCGTCGGCTGACGGGCTACGTGCGCAACGACCGGACCGACGCGCCCGTGGCCAATGCGTCGGTGCTGCTGTCGGACGTTGGATTGGGGACGGTGACCGATTCGGCGGGATACCTCTCGGTGCCGTTGCCGAAAGGTGTTCAGACGGTGCAGGTATCGCACCAGAGTTTTGAGACCACGCAGCGCACCGTTACGGCCCGCGCCGACGTGTCGCTGTCGTTTCGGCTGGCCGAGCGCGTCACGCTCCTGCGCGAAACCATTGTGACAGCCAATCAGCCCGGTCAGACGGTGCGGAGCAATACGGTGGGCGTAACCACGCTGTCGGTCCGAACGCTGAAGCAACTGCCTGCCTTGCTGGGTGAAGCCGACGTGATGCGGATGGTGCAGTTTCTGCCCGGTGTGAGCAATGTCGGCGAGGCTTCGACGGGTTTCAACGTGCGGGGCGGCAACGCTGATCAGAACCTTATTTTGTTGGACGATGCGCCCCTGTTCAATGCGTCGCACCTGCTGGGATTCATATCGGTTTTTAACCCCGACGTGGTGCAGGACGTGAGTTTCTACCGGGGCAGCGTCCCCGCCAATTACGGCGGGCGGGCGGCTTCGGTGCTGCAAACCCGCCTGAAAGAAGCCAAAGCCACCCGGTTCGGCGTATCGGGCGGGCTGGGGTTGATTAGCAGCCGCCTGAAAATCGAAGCTCCGTTGATTAGGAACAAATTGTCGTTTTACGCGGCTGGCCGTATCGCTTATGCCGATCAACTGCTGCGGCTGTTCCCCGTTCGGGCACTTGCAGGCGTCAAAGCTGGGTTCACTGATGCCGTGCTGCGGGCTGACTATTTCCCCAACGCTAAAAACAAACTTTCACTGACGGTCTTCAACAGCACCGACCGGTTTCGGCTCCCTGGCGATTCGCTGCGGCAGGTTGAGTTGGATGGGTCAGGCTCGGAGTTTGGCTGGAAAAGCCGGATCGTCACATTCGGCTGGTCGCGATATGTGTCGGCCCGCTGGCAGGTGCAAACGACTGGTGTGTGGAGCCGTTACCGGTCAAGTATCAGCACTCCCGACCCGGCGCGGGCGTATCGGCTCACGTCCGGCATCGATTACAAGCAACTTAAAACCAATCTGACCTACACGAATGGAACGCGTTTCCAGGCCGAAGCCGGACTAAGCGGAATCCTGTACGATGTCGTGGCCGGGCGGCTGGAACCAAACCACCCGTGTTCGCAGGTAAACCCCGTATTGCTGCCGAACCAGCGGGCCATCGAAACGGGGGTGTATGCTCAGGCCGACTGGACGCTCTCGAAGCGGGTCTCGGCGTAGATGGGAGTGCGTTATTCGTGGTTCGGGCGGCTGGGTCCGGCTACGACCTATCAATATCGTGCTGGCGTCTCGCGTTCGCTCGAAACCATCACCGACTCCGTGCTGACCGGGGCCGGGCGACTGGCGCAGACCTACGGCGGACTGGAGCCACGGTTGTCTGTTCGGTTTGTCCTGAACGAGCGGGCGTCGGTCAAGCTGGGCCTGAGCCGCATGATTCAGTATGTGCAGCAGCTTTCAAACACAACGGCCGCGCTGCCCGCCGACCGCTGGCAGGTGACCGACAGGCATCTGAAGCCGCAGGTAGCCGATCAGGTATCGCTGGGATATTTTCAGAACCTGCGAAATGATGCGGTCGAACTATCGGTCGAGGTATTTTACAAGCGGCTCACGAACGTGAACGATTTCAAAGGCGGCACTACGCTGTTGCTGAACCGCTATCCCGAAACGGCGGTATTGCAGGGTAATGGTTTCGCACAGGGACTGGAATTGTACGTTCGTAAGAACGCCGGACTGCTCACCGGCTGGATCAGCTACACGTATTCGCAAACGAGGTTTCAGATCGCCGGTCCGTTCGCCGACGCTACTGTCAATGGAGGCCGGTATTACCCGGCACCGTACGACAAACCGCACATTCTGAATACGATTCTGAACTACAAACTAACCAACCGTATCAGCGTGTCGGTGAACGGGGTCTACGCGTCCGGGCGGCCCGTTACCTACCCAAGTGCCAAAATTTACGTAGGCAATCGGGTCGTGCCCTACTTTACCGACCGTAATCAGGGTCGCCTTCCTGACTACGTCCGCTTCTACCTCGGCCTGACGATCAACGGCCTGAAAGACGAGAAGCGACGGTTTGAGAGCGACTGGAATCTATCGCTGTATAACGTGCTGGGTCGGCGCAATGCCTACTCGGTGTATGTGCAAACGCCCACAGTTTACGCTGAGTACTACAACCGGGTGAATGCCTACAAGCTGTCGGTGCTGGGGTCGGCGATTCCATCGGTCAGTTATAATTTCCGATTCTGATGCGGGTCTCTGTTGCTATCATCTGCCTGTTTATGGGTACGGCTCTGCTGAGTTGCATCGACCCTTATGACCCGCAGTTAGTCGGCGGTGAACGGTATCTGGTATTCGACGGGGTGTTGACCGACGCCCCCGGCCCCTACCATTTTTCGGTAGCGCAATCGGTGGGATACAATAGCGACGAAAGCGTATTCGACCAGCGCATAACGGGAGCGAGCATTTCCATAACCGACGACAAAGGCACTGTTACCCGCTTCGTGGATGAAGGAAAGGGCAGCTACGGGTCACCAGCCGGTTTTCGTGGACAGGTCGGCCGGTCGTATGCGCTGACGGTGAACTACCGGGGCCAGACGTATCGCTCCGAGCCAGAACTGATGCAGCCCGTTCCAGCCATCGACAGCGTTTATTGGACGTACCAGTCGAAAATAACAGCCGGTGCCAGCACACCCGGCAATTTCGCCGTATACCTCAACCTGACCGACCCGGCTGATGCTGAAAACTATTACCAGTGGGATTGGGTGCATTACAATCAGCCTGACTTTTGCGTGCTGTTCACGCCGAACGGTTCTAACGTTACCTACGCCAAACGCTGCTGCACCGACTGCTGGAACGTCACACGCAGCAACGGCGACATCCTGATTGCGTCGGACCAACTTATCAACGGCAACCGGCTGGCCGGGCAAGTCATCGCGCGGGTGCCCTACGACGACACGACGCCCTATTACCTTGCCATCGGCCAACAGTCGCTAAGCCGGGGAGCGTATCAGTATTGGCAGACGGTACAGGCTCTGACTGGCAGGGTCAGCAGTGTATTCGATGCCACGCCTGCCACGTTGACCGGTAATATCAGCAACGTCAATGTAAATGGGCCACCAATGCCGGGGTATTTTCAGGTATCGGCCCGCAAACAGCGCATTATGTATGTCAAACGGTCGGGAGCACCTACTCAACCGTTTGCCAGAACGATTTACCCATTTTTGACTGCCTGTGAACCCTGTACCGAAAGTGCGTATCGAACTGGCAAACAACCCGAAGGCTGGCGATAGATGTGTTGCCTTTCGTTATTTTGCTACTCAATTGATTCTACATCCATGCCTGACCCCACCAAACACATTTTGCTTATGGACGGCCCCGACAGCACGGGCCTGATCTACCACGTTACGGGACGGGCGTGCTGTATCGACTTTTGGGTAAGGTGCTGAAATGATAGTTGTGAGTCGCCCCAAGTGGTTGGCCATCAGAGGACTGCCTGCTTTTCGCTACGGTATAGGTAAGCCGCAGCCGCCCTCTCCAAACGGTTAACTGACTGTTGCACTAATTCGCGCAGGACGGGTTCGACTTGGCCAATGACCCGTTTCTGCGCGTCGGTGTCGAGTGTTGTCAGATAAGCGTCGTAGTCAACGCGTATTCGCGGTAATTCGTCGGTTTGGGCATTGCGAAGTTGTTCGATAATCGCGTCGGCAGCGTTCATGCTATTCATAGTCAAGGAATTTACTGTTTACTCAATTTAGCCAAATCAAGTTCGATTCGTTCCGGGATAGTACGGTAATCAATCGCCTTGTCGACGTAGTTATCGAAATCCTGATCGTTGTCTTGTGGCTTGTGAAATAAAATCAGTTCTTCGAGACGGGCTAACTCAGGTTCAATCGTTTTCTTAAGAATAAGCAAGTCTTCTCGTTCCCGCCGTTCCTATTCATTTACGGCCTTGGGATGGGTGGCGCATAGGGAGACGCCCGCTACAAACTTATCGCCAATCAACTGGTAGTGCAACTGTCTTTATGCCTGACCCTACCAAACACATTCTATTGATGGACGGCCCCGACAGCACGGGCCTGATTTACCATGTCACGGGTGTGCTGTACCGGCACGGTCTTAACATCATCCATAACGACGAGTACGTGAGTCCGGCGGGCAAATCCATGCCGGGACATTTTTTTGTGCGTACCGAATTTGAAGGGACCTTTGATACAATGGCGTTGCTGAATGAACTTAACACCACGCTGCCTGATGCCGAGGGAATCACATTCCGGCTGAATCCGAAGCGCAAAAAAAATATCGTAGTGCTCGTCACTAAAGAGCATCACTGTCTGGGCGAACTGCTGATTCGCTACGCATTCGATGAATTGGACGCCGATATTCTGGCCGTTGTGAGCAACTACAACGTGTTGCAGCCGTTGGTGAGCAAGTTTGGTATTCCGTTTCACCACGTCTCCCACGAGGGCCGTACCCGCGAAGAGCACGAAGAGGCCATCCGGCGCACATTGAGTATCTACGAACCGGATTATCTCGTGCTGGCCAAGTACATGCGGGTGCTGACCCCCGCTTTCGTCTGTCATTTTCCCAACCGGATCATCAACATTCATCACTCGTTTCTGCCCGCTTTTGTGGGGGCTAATCCCTACCGGCAAGCGTATGAACGGGGCGTGAAAATCATTGGTGCAACGGCCCATTTCGTCAACAACGATCTGGACGAAGGGCCGATTATTGCGCAGAACGTGCAGGAGGTCGACCACCGGCATACGGCCGCCGACATGGCTACGAAGGGCAAAGACGTTGAGAAAATTGTGCTTTCACAGGCTCTGAAATTAGTTTTCAGCGACCGCGTGTTCATCTCAGGAAATCGGGCGATTGTGCTGTAATTCTGATGACCCCCCGAATTTTATCTTCATCCGCTTCCGCCCGCTCATATTCGCCGGGCATAGCTGATGCCATCGACACGGCAGGTTGTCGGAAAGTCATCGGGCTATTATACCGAATGCTGCCGCTAAGGTGCAGCGCATCCACGCCCGCTTCGATGAACAGCCCGGCGTTGGTTGGACTGACGCCTGCCCCGGCCATGATTTCGATGCGCCCGGCCGCTTGCTGAACCAACTGACGCAGCACTGGCAGACCGGCTTCGGCGGTTGGCTGCTGACCCGACGTCAGAATGCGAACGGCACCCGTGCGGATCACGGCTTCGAGGGCTTTGAGTGGGTCGCGGGTCATGTCGAAGGCGCGGTGGAACGTTACGGGCAACGGATGAGCCAGTTCGATCAATCGACTCGTGCGGTCTTCATCGACAGTGCCATCGGCTCGTAACAGGCCCAGCACAATGCCATCGGCCCTCATGTTTTTGGCCGTTTCGATGTCGGCTGCCATGACGCTTAATTCAGTATCTGCGTACAAAAAGTCACCCCCGCGTGGCCGAATCATGACGTATAGGGGAACAGTCAGGTGTTGCCGGGCTAACCGAATCAGTCCGGTACTGGGTGTGGTGCCGCCTTCGGCCTGCCCGCCACACAACTCGATCCGATGGGCACCGGCAACCTGAGCCGTCAGGCAGGACCGGAGCGAGTAAGCGCACATTTCGATGGTCATGGGCAGGTTGGGCGGTGTGAACACGGAGTCAATAAAATAATTGGAAACACACGGTCGTTGCCTATCCACAAAGCGGGAAACTGCGTTTAGACAACAATCACGAACAAACCTAC
>JAYTAC010000457.1:0-3529 GCA_043737755.1 Spirosoma sp. | reverse complement strand
GTAGAAAACGCTTTCCAATTGCACTACTTCACAATCCCATAGTTTAAAAATACAGTCGTATGCCAGCAGTCTCATCCAGATTAACCCGCATCGGGGTTTTTTATGACGGTAATTATTTTTTGCACGTAAGCAACTACTACAACTACTCCCACGAACGACGCAGCCGGATCAGTATTTCGGGGCTTCACGCGTTTATCCGGCGGCAGGTGGCCGAAGAGGAAGGGGTCAACGACCGACTGTGCCAGATTGTGGATGCCCACTATTTCCGGGGGCGGCTCAACGCCCACGAAGCCAATCAGCGCGGCAACCAACTGTTCTATGACCGGCTGTTCGACGATATTCTGATGTCGGAAGGCGTCGTGACCCACTACCTGCCCGTGAAAACCTACCAGGGCTACCGGCAGGAGAAAGGTATCGACGTATGGTTAGCCCTCGAAGCGTTTGAACTGGCGCAGTACAAAAAGTTCGACGTGGTGGTGCTTATCACATCCGATGGCGATTATGTGCCGCTGATTCGCAAGCTGAACACGGTTGGTTCGCGGATTATGGTCCTGAGCTGGGATTTCGAGTTCCAGAACGAGCAGGGCGAAAAGCAGGTGACCCGTACCTCCCAGGATTTGCTCGAAGAGGTGTCGTATCCGGTGGCGATGCACGAACTGATCGACAACCGCATCCGTAAAAACGACCCTGTCATCCAGAACCTGTTCGTGAAGCAGGCGCAGACCCGCCCAACCTTCACGGCGGCTCCGGCGGCCAACGGCGGTGCCTACGGAAACGGTAACGGCAACAGTTTCGGCAACTTTACCAACGGCAGTTCCTACGGTAATTACCAACAGCCCGACGAGCCGAATTACAACGTAGCCGATGGGGTTGGGGTTGTTGACGATGACCCGGAGGGCCGCAAAATCAGCACCATCCGCAGCCTGAAAACGGGTTATGGTTTTGTCAACTATCCGCCCAACAATCTCTTTTTTCACTATACCAGCCTGATCGACACGGATTTCAACGAGTTGCAGGTTGAAGACGAGGTTGAGTTTACCATCGGTCAGAATGCCGAGGGAAAGGATATTGCCGTTGACGTGCAGTTGGTTCGTCCGTAGCTATGAACGAAGTTCACGTGGCCGTTGCCGAAACGGCGGACCGCGACAGTCGGTTTGCCGCGTCACCGGCGTTCCGGTGGCGGGCGTTGGCCTGGGCCACGGCGCAGCAGTCGTGCGACGGTGGGTTCGTCCTGTTTCTGAATAATAATGATATTGCTTATCCCAATGACCCGTTTCCAAACCGGCTGTTCGTCGGGGCGAAGCGGGTCATTTCGTTTGCTGACCGGGATGTGTTTCAGTCATTGCACGATGCGTACCAAAAGAAGCCGTCGTATTTGGTGGGGTATTTTGGGTACGATCTAAAAAATCAGTTGGAAGACTTGCAGAGCAAAAACCCCGACCAGTTGGGCTTCCCCGATGCGTATTTCGTGGAGCCGGAATGGGTGATCGACTTCCACGAAAACGAAGTGGTTGTGACGGGCGAAGGGGATGCACGGGCGTTGGTGGATGCGATTAGTACTTTTCCGCTGTCCGGTGAGGAATCAACCATCCGGGGGGCAACCATCAAATGCCGCGTGACGCCCGATGACTACGCAGCCAATGTCCGCTGTATTCAGCAGCACATTCTGGCGGGCGACGTCTACGAACTGAACTATTGCATCGAGTTTTTCGCTCAGAATACCGACCTCGACCCGCTGGAAATGTACCGAGCACTGAATGATCGGTCGCCGATGCCGTTTTCGACGTTTCTGAAGGTGGGTGATCGCTACGTGATGGGGGCTTCACCGGAGCGTTTCCTGCGGAAGCAGGGCCGACAACTCCTGTCGCAGCCCATCAAAGGCACCATTCGGCGTGGCCAGACCCCCGCCGAAGATGCCGACCTGCGCACTCAACTGCTGAACTCCGAAAAAGAGCGGGCCGAAAACCTGATGATTGTCGATCTGGTGCGCAACGACCTCGCCCGCTCAGCCCAAACCGGCTCGGTGCGCGTCAATGAACTGTTTGGTATCTATGGCTTTGCGCAGGTCTACCAGATGATTTCGAGCGTGTCGGCCACGCTGCGCGACGGGCTGTCGTGGGCCGACGCACTCCGCAACGCCTTCCCGATGGGCAGTATGACGGGGGCACCCAAAGTCCGGGCCATGCAGCTCATTGACGAATTAGAAGTCAGTCGGCGGGGCGTGTATTCGGGCGCGGTCGGCTACGTCACGCCCGACGGTGACTTCGATTTTAACGTCGTTATCCGGTCGCTGCTCTACGACGCCGACAGCCAATATGCGTCGTTTTCGGTCGGCAGCGCCATCACCTACGACGCCGATCCCGCGCAGGAGTGGGACGAATGCCTGCTGAAAGCGCGGGCCATCCGGGACGTGCTGGAGGAATGACGTAAAGTGTGTTCGATGGTTTCAGCACAAGCGACGGGCCCCCTTCGCGTATTCGCTTTGCTGGGTGTATGCAGAAACGTTCTCACCCAGATGCATAGCACCAGCCGATGTACTTTTATGTTGTAGTTTTATCCGATAAACGACCACTTGGCAACCCGGCGCACTGACTATGAAAACAGCAACAAAACCCGCCACAAAGCCTGCTGCCAAGCGGACAACGACCATCCAGTCCGGGACCAAAAAGCCAGACGGACGGCCTAAAGTCAAATTGGGTACGGGTCGAGATGTCCTATTTATCGCAGATACGCTGTTTGACGACGATTTGAAAGAATGAAAAGCTATCTGCTCGATACCCACATTTTCTTGGACGCCTACTACAAACCGGAGAAGATTGGTAAAGCCATCAACTGAATATTGCTGAGCAATAGCCCCAAATACCTCAGTGCGATCTCCCTGATTGAAATCGCTCAGTTGGTGGAGTCCAAACCCAAAGAAATTAAAGCCAATGCACCCGTGGCGACTTTTATCGCTCAGGCGTTAAGCGACTTACAGGTTCAAGCGTTGGCCATTACGCCCGAACATGCGCAACGGTTCTACGAGATTCAGTTGGTGAAGGACCACAAAGATCAGTTCGACCGCACCATCATCGCGCAGGGAGCCAGTACTGGTTTTACTGTTCTGTCGGACGATCAGAAATTCCCCCATTACCCGATTGCCCTGCTGTCGAACAATGAATAGCGGTAAACGCAAGTCTGTAACCTTATAAATTGGTGGGGTTTACCACGTCGGTAGAGGAAAACCCCCGCCTTTTACAGCCGCATATCCGTCATAAGTGCTAAAGTGCCGTTAATAGGAATCTGACTTCATTTTTATCCACAGGACAGATTTACGGCCTTTTACTCACCAGTTCTCGTAGCCCCCCTATTCCCAGCAGCGCGTTCGGGTTGGGGCAGATGCTCAGGAATTTTTCCCGGTCCGGCAGGGAGCAGACGCCGGGAAAATCGCCCCGCAGACCCAGCATGTCGGTCGTTAACTGAAAATGCAGGTGCGGGGGCCAGTCGCCGTTTTCTGGGTACGGGCCAATTTGGGCGATCTTTTCCCCGG
>JAYTAC010000456.1:0-1297 GCA_043737755.1 Spirosoma sp. | reverse complement strand
ATGGAACCGTACTATGGTGGCGTGATCGAATGGCGTCGTTCATCGATCTGAACAAGACGCATACCGTCCGCTTACTAAACGTTTCGTCGCCCGTAGTGGGCTGGCCTGTACCTTGTGTCCGATGACCTCTTGACAATCAGGTGACCATCAACATCGTACTCCCAAACCAAGCCATCTAATGAAACGCAGAATATTCATCCAGACCACCCTGATTGCCGCTCCCTTGGCCGCGACGATTTCAGCGCAGGTAACCACAATCCGTGACCGCGATCCAAAGGGCTTTGTTGCCAAAGCCGGTGAGGGACGCTACCACGGTCATATTCAACTCAAGGGTGTCAATATGAATATTCAGGATGTCAAGGTGTCGGGTAAAGACACCAACGGCGACTTAGCTATTTTTGAACAGACCGGCCTGTCGCCCAAACGCGGGACGCCGTTGCACGTTCACCCGTCGCAGGACGAGGTATTTCACATTTTAGAGGGCGAGTATCATTTTCTGGTCGGTCAGGACAAGCATCAGCTCAAAGCCGGAGACAGTATTTTTCTGCCCCGGAAAGTCCCCCATGCCTGGACGCAGGTCAGTGAGCGTGGGCGGTGTACGGTACTCGTTCAGCCAGCGGGCAAGCTCGAAGAATTCTTTGTGACGATGGCCGCCCTGACCAAAGAGCCGACCAAAGAAGAATTGGCCCAACTGTTCGCCGACCACGACATGCAGGTGGTTGGTCCCCCGCTGAAAGTCGACTGACAAATGCAAAACCATAAAACCATATCCCATGACGCAGGAGAAACAAACCAAATACGGCCTGTTTGGTAAACTCAAAGCCAAGGCCGGAAACGGCGACGAATTAGCATCTATTCTGCTGGAGGCTTCCTGGCTGATGGCAACCGCGCAGGGTTGTCACATCTACATCGTGAGTCAGGATGCTCAGGACGATACATTGGTTTGGATAACCGAGGTGTGGGACACCGAGCAGGATCACGACAACTCACTGAGCGTTGCCGGGGTGAAAGAGTTGATCAGCCGGGCCATTCCGTTGCTCGAAGGCAAGCCGGAGTCAGGGATAAAATTAACCGTTTTGGGCGGAAAGGGGCTTGATTAGACGATTCTCGTCAACGGATTTCAAATGCAAACAGCCGGGCCATGTTGGTCCGGCTGTTTTTTCATCATTGGTATCACACGAAATAGTCTTTAAAACGAGTACCGCAGACCGAACTGCATCCGCCAGCGCGAAATCAACTGCGAATCGTTGAAGAACGTCGTTCGCTGGTTGGCGTCAAAACTGTAGGTCGGCACACT
>JAYTAC010000455.1:0-1297 GCA_043737755.1 Spirosoma sp. | reverse complement strand
TCTGACCGCACCACCTCACCGTCAACGACAATTGTGAACGGTGCCAGCACGAAACGACCGGCTGCCTGAGCCTGGTAGTTTTGAGTAATAACCTGACGGCTAACGACTTTTTCGTTGCCAACGGGTGATCTGACGGTCGTCAGCACTCCTTTTTTAGTGAAGCCGGGAATGTCGGGAAACGTCAGCGACGGGCGGGTGTCGCTGTTTGCCGTGACGACGGATATGGTGAAGGGCCGCTCAAGCGAAAAAGAAGAAGACCCTAATTCAATAATCGCGACATTATCAGCTACTTGACCAAAACAGACGTTCAGGCAACAAATAGATAATACAAGAAATTTGCGGAATATTGCAAGCATCACTGTTATTTTGTGGCAACAATTCAGCAACGTGAGCCGTTACCTTTTCATGTGCAATGAGTAACGGATTTTCAAGTTTTCATCCCCGTTCGTCTGCTTCTTTAACCAATCAACTGATTCCTCATGCTTTCGATGCTTGAATACATCAAAACCATCCTTCAGAAGGTGAGTTTCGATAAAGGGCTGTTCGAGAAAGAACTGGCCAAAGCGATCAAAATGCTTATTCCCGATGAAGTCAAACAACTTAAACGGTGGTGTTATGCCCAGTTCGGCACCATATACCGGGCCGTGCTAAATCGTTGCTTCGCGCGGGTTCGGTTCACCTGACGACAGCACCCTTCCTTTCCTGACAGTACCCAAGCCCGGTCTCACCGCCGGGTCTTTTAGTGTGTAGCTATCCCCCGGAGACCTGTTTCAGTGCCTTTCACACCTCCATTATCTCCCGCACGTCGGGTATCTCGACCCGCGCGAAGCCAGCCGCCAATAGTTTCTCCCGCCAGATCACCTGCTTTTCGTATTCGCCGTGAACCAGAAACACCGTTTTGACGCGGGCGGGGTCCTGGCAACTCAGAAACTGCAACATCTCGCGGTAGTCGCCGTGGGCCGAGAATGAGTCCATAACTTCGACGCGGGCGTTTACCGGATACCGTTCGCCAAAAATCGTCACGGCCTTGTCGCCCCGCTTCAGTGCCCCGCCGAGACTATTCGGCGATGCATAGCCGACCATCAGAATCGTGGTGGCGGGGTTTTCGATGTTGTTTTTGATGTGATGCTTGATGCGCCCGGCTTCGGCCATGCCCGACGGAGCAATGATGATGCACGGCTCATCGCTCCCGTTGATTGCTTTGGAGCCTTCCACGTCCGATACGTAATGCAGATTCGGGAAATCGAACGCGTCGCCGTCTTTCTTGATGTACGCCAGAATCTCCGGGTTGAAATCG
>JAYTAC010000454.1:0-3541 GCA_043737755.1 Spirosoma sp. | reverse complement strand
TGCCCACCGACGTTCGGGTGACGTTCGATGCCAATTTTCTGTACGTCGGCGTGGTCGTTACCCAGCCCCGCAGCACCTACATCACGCGGTCGCTGAAGCGCGATTTCGAGGGCGGCACCAGCGACGTGTTTACCGTGAACATCGACCCGTTCAAGGACAAACTCAACGGCTTTCATTTTGCCGTTTCACCCTATGGTGTGCAGCGCGAAGGTTTGATTGCCAACGGCTCCGACATATCGCTCGACTGGGACAACAAGTGGTACGTGGAAGTAAAAAACTACGACGACCGGTGGGTTGCCGAAATCGGCATTCCGTTCAAAACGCTACGGTATCGGCAAATGGACGGTCAGAATTCGTGGCGTATCAACTTCGGCCGCAACTGCCTGAGCCAAAACGAAATATCGTCGTGGCGACCCATCCCCCGCCAGTTTCGGCCCAACAACATGGCCTTTACGGGGCAGCTCATCTGGGACGATGCCCCGCCCAAACCCGGCCCCAACATTTCGCTGATTCCGTACGTGTCGGCCCGCACCAACCGCGATTTTGAACTGGGAACGCCCGTCGACAATGGTTTTCAGGCGGGGGGCGACGCCAAGATTGCCATCACGCCCTCGCTCAACCTCGACCTGACCGTCAACCCCGATTTCTCGCAGGTGGAAGTCGACCGGCAGGTGACCAATCTGAGCCGATTCGAACTGTTCTTTCCCGAACGACGCCAGTTTTTTCTGGAAAATAACGACCTCTTCGGCACGTTTGGCTTTCCCAACAGCCGCCCGTTTTTCAGTCGGCGCATCGGCATTGCCAGGGGCACCACCACACGCATCGGCACCGACGGCGACACGCTCCGGTACAGCAGTGCGGTGAACGTGCCGATTCGGTTTGGGGCGCGGCTCAGCGGCCGATTGGATAAAAACTGGCGGGTGGGCCTGCTGAACATGCAAACGGCCCGCGTTGGCAGCATCGGCCTGCCAGCGGCTAACTACAGCGTGGGAGTGCTGCAACGAAAAATCTTCAACCGCAGCACCATCGGAGCCGTGTTTGTGAACAAACAGAACTTCATGAATGCCAATGAGCAAGGTCTCACCACCAGCCCGGCCGCGTTCAACCGGGTGGCAGGGTTGGAATACAATCTCTACTCGAAAGACAACAAATGGGAGGGCGAGTTCTATTACCACCGCTCGTTCAGCCCGCAGGAAGCGTCGACGGATGCGCAAACGGGAGGGGCTTACCTGAGCTACACCGACCGGCGGTGGGAGGTCCAGGTCAACGGGCAGTATGTCGGCTCCAATTACCGCGCCGACGTGGGCTTTGTGCCGCGCCGGGGAGTCATCAACTCGTTCCCCTCGATCCAATACAAAATTTACCCGAAGAAACCCGGCGTGGCGAAGGTGCTCAACACCTGGGGGGTCGGCATGGAAAACGAGTTCTCAGCCAACTACCGGCCTGACTTCCGACTCACCGACCGCAGCAACAACGTGTACGCGTTCGCTAATTTCCTGAGCCAGGCCGAAGCGTTTGCGGGCCTTTATAATGGCTACACGTACCTGTTCTTCGATTTCGACCCGACTAACACCGGGGGTAAGACGCTGCCCACGGGCACGGGCTACACCGCGTCGGGCGTATTTGTCAACTTTGAATCGAACCGGCGCCGGAATTTTTCGTACACGATCCAGGCATCGACGGGCCAGTACTTCAACGGCCGTTCCACCAGCCTACAGGGCGGATTTTCTTACCGTTACCAACCCTACGGCGTGTTTGCCGTCGACTACAGTTACACAACCATCGGGTTGCCCAGACCCTACGCCAGCGCGTCGTTCTGGCTCGTTGGTCCCCGCGCCGAGTTATCCTTCAGCCGGTCGGTGTTTTTCAGCACGTTCGTCCAGTACAACACCCAGGCCAACAACCTGAACATCAACTCGCGGCTGCAATGGCGGTTCCGGCCCGTGTCGGACCTGTTTTTGGTGTATACCGACAACTACTTCTCCGATCAGTTTTTCCAGCAGGCCCGCACCAAAAACCGGGCGTTGGTGCTCAAAATGACGTACTGGCTGAATGTGTAATTTTGTCTCAACGCTAAAATAGTCCCCAATGCTAAAGCAGTGGGCTGATATCAGACTCGGTACCCGGACCGCTTCTCTCCTTACAAACCCGTTGCGGGTCGGACACCCAACCGTGTCAATACCGGGCCTGATATCAGCCCACCGCTTTAGCATTGGGAGAGAATCAGTAAACTACCGGGTCGTTTGCCTTGTGTGGGATACCGGAGCCAGCGGCCCGACCAACCCAACTCAGTTACCCGCAAATGATTGACTTCACCAACCGCCGTCGGTTTCTGCGCACCGCATCCGTGGCCGGAACGAGCCTGTTGCTATCGCCCTCGCTGTCGGTGGGGGGCATTTTTACGGGCGCACCCAGCGACAAAGTCGTGATCGGGATGATGGGCACCAACAGCCGGGGCTTTTTTCTGGCGCGGATGCTGGCCCGGATGCCCAACGTGGAGATCGGCTACGTGTGCGACGTGGACGAAAAAGTGCTGACCAAAACCATCGCCGAAATCGAGAAGCTGACGGGCAAAAAACCCAAAGGCTTCAGCGACGTTCGCAAGATGCTGGAGGTAAAGGAGTTCGACGCGATGGTAGTAGCTCCCCCCGACCACTGGCACGCCCCGGCCTCGCTGATGGGCGTCAAAGCGGGCAAGCACGTCTACGTCGAAAAGCCGTGTTCGCACAACCCCGCCGAAGGCGAAATGCTGGTGGCGGCTGCCCAGCGGTACAACAAAATCATTCAGATGGGCAGTCAGCGACGGTCGTTTCCGAGGATAATTGAAGCTATGCAGTCGCTACGGGAGGGTATCATCGGCCGACCGTATTTTGCCAAGGGCTGGTATGCCAACGCCCGCAAACCCATCGGCACGGGCAAGGCCATTGCCGCCCCCGCCACCCTCGACTATGACTTGTGGCAGGGACCGGCACCCCGGCAGGCGTACAGGGACAATCTGGTGCACTATAACTGGCACTGGTTCTGGAACTGGGGCACCGGCGAAGCCCTCAACAATGGCACCCACGAATTGGACGTGATGCGCTGGGGTCTGGGCGTCGACTACCCCACAAAAGTGATGTCGGCGGGTGGGCGGTTTGCCTACAAAGACGACTGGGAAACGCCCGATACGCAAACCATTTCCTACGAATTTGCCAACAACACGGCCATGACCTGGGAAGGGCGTAGCTGCAACGGCTACGGTGTGGAAGGCACCGGCCGGGGCGTCATTTTCTACGGTGATAACGGCACGATGGTCATTCCCGGTGGCGACGACTACAAAGTCTACGACCTCGGCAGCAAGCTCATCAAGGACGTGAAAACGAACCTGGAAGAAGCTCAGGCAACCAACACGATGGGCATGGGCGAACGCTTGGACGGCCTGCACTTAGTCAATTTCGTCGACGCCATCCGGGGCAAGGTCAAGCCCACGTGCCCCATTGCCGTTGGCCACGTATCGACGCTGCTGCCCCAGCTTGGCAACATCGCTTACCGCACGGGCAAC
>JAYTAC010000453.1:0-1299 GCA_043737755.1 Spirosoma sp. | reverse complement strand
AGCCTTGTTCGGGCCGGACTCTGGCCGAGGGGTCATTGTCGTATTTAGGATGACCAACTGCACCGAATAGAATTGCATCCGATGCTTTGGCTTTTGTGATGGTTTCGTCGGGCAGGGGGCTACCGGTTGCTTCGATGGCAGCATGGCCAATGAGAGCAGTGTCGAACGTGAAATCGTGATTGTATTTATGCGAAATGGCTTCCAGAACCTGCTTGCCAACGGCCGTTACCTCCTGCCCAATGCCGTCACCGGCAATTACAACAATATGTTTTCTCATTCTCTTACTCTGTGCTATGAATGCGCCAAATCAAAATTCAGGATGTCATTCTTCAAACTCAACAGGTAGTCAATATCATCGTAGCCGTTCAGTAAACAGCTCTTTTTATATGTATTGATGTCGAAGTTTGCGCGTTCACCCGTTTCCAATATGATCGCTTGCATTGGCAGATCGACGGTTACGAGTGCTTCCGGGTTTTCGGCAAGACGGGCGAACAGGATTGTCAGGAATGAATTGGACACCTGAACCGGCAGCACGAACGTATTGAGGGCATTGTTCCGGAATATATCCGCAAAAAAACTGGAAACTACGACCCGAAATCCGAAGTCATGAATAGCCCAGGCTGCGTGTTCGCGGCTGCTGCCCATGCCGAAATTCCGGCCCGCTACCAGAATCTGCGCCCCGTGCGGACCTTCATAGGGCGTCGGGTCGTTGAGGGCAAAATCAGCTTTTTTAGTGCCGTCGGGATTGTACGCCCAGTCGCGGAACAGGTTCTCACCGAAACCCTCGCGGGTGGTAGCTTTCAGAAATCGGGCCGGAATAATCTGGTCCGTATCGATATTCTCGATTGGCAGCCGAACGGCTTTGGTCGTCAGGGTGTGGAAAGTTTCTTTGCTCATGGTTGTGTTGTATTCATACCAATTCTCGTACATCGACTATCCGACCAGCCACCGCTGCGGCAGCGGCCATGATGGGACTGGCCAGAAGCGTTCGTGAACCCGGTCCCTGACGGCCCTCGAAGTTGCGGTTCGACGTGCTGATGCAATATTTACCTGCCGGAATCTTATCCTCATTCATACCCAGACAAGCCGAACAACCTGGTTGACGCAGTTCAAAACCAGCGTCGATAAACACCTGCTCCAACCCTTCGGCTTTTGCCTGATTCGATACCTGCACCGATCCGGGAACGATCCAAACTTCAACGCCAGCGGCTTTTTGCTTACCCCGGACGTAGTCGGCAACGACGCGCAGATCTTCAATGCGGGCGTTGGTGCAGGAGCCGATGAACACGTAGTCAACGG
>JAYTAC010000452.1:0-1299 GCA_043737755.1 Spirosoma sp. | reverse complement strand
AAATTGAATCAAGGCCTGAAGGTTGTCGGCAAAATTATCCAGTTGAGCCGCCATATTTTTGGGCTTACAACGACTCAACAGGCTCATTGTTAACGTGCCAAGGCTACTCATCAGCCGGTTGATGGCCTCCACTCCCGTCCGAAAGACGTCCTCGGCCAAGGTGACCTCACGTTGGTAGTGCATTACCTCCACCTGCCAGTGATGCCGCACCGCATCGAACAACTCATCGGCATGAGCCTGAGTAGTTGGCTCAGCGTTACTCACAAAATAGCTTAGCTCCTCGCTCAATAGCGTACCCCGCAACGTTTCCCGGCGTCGGCTCACCACGACCAAACTAAGCGGGCCACCCGCATGCCAGCGAGTATCCAGCGTGGAGCGAACCAGGGCAAAACAGCGATAACTTCGCTGCTCTACCCGGCCATGGCCGCGCCTTGAGTCATCAAGGCGAGTAAAAGCAACTCGTCCACATAGGGCATGGCAAATGCAATAGCGGTGAAGTGCTTGCTGGTTCGCTTTAAGACCGATCAAATAGATGCCCCCTGCATCAGCAATAGCATTGACGGTCAAGGGGTTGAGATGAAGAGCATCCAGCGACAATTTCTGACTGTACAGGCCCGCATCATTCAGCAGTTGCCGGGTGGCTGGCCGTTCGCTTTCTTTCTGGCCCTGATAATAGGTCTGGCCAACGACGAGCCGGGTAGTATGGTCGAGAGCTGACACGCAGGCTTGTCCCCGTCGCTGGTCGGCTTCGATACTGCCCCGCAGTTCTTTTCCGTCGCAGGCAAACCAGCGTTTCTGTGATTCATCCCACTCGACACCGACCCACTCGAAGAAGAGTTTGGCGAAGAGCACGCCGTTGATTTTGGCCAGCAACAGGGGGAGTTGGGATCGGGAAACTGGCTTTTGCTGAGGGCTGTTGGTAGCCTGCCGCAAGGCATCATAATGATTGACCATATGGCGGTGTAAGCTTGACAGCCTTCCGTCTCGTCCTGCACACAAGGCCATGACTAATCTGCTGATTATCAATGCAATAGCATGTTTTTTACCTCGATTGTCGCGTCCGTCAAGTCCGGGGGTTTGGTTAAGGAGTTGGAAAAAAGTAGCTTTATCGGGGCAGGTGGTAGGCGTCATGGTTTTGTAGTTTTAGCGAACCACAAAGGTAGGGCGAACTACTCCCTGCCACTTTTATAGGAAAGCCCTGCATCAAAGAACAAGTCATTGATATGGCACTCAATGGGAGTGGCATCCGGGATACTGCCGCATCGGCGGTCCGACCGAGTGCTGGGCATCAACATGAAC
>JAYTAC010000451.1:0-1299 GCA_043737755.1 Spirosoma sp. | reverse complement strand
ACCAACGACGCCGTTTCGGAATACACCAGCGTCGACAACACAACCCGCTACGGCACCGAGAACTGGATCGCGCTGATGAACGGGCAGGGACGGGGGGTGGGGCTGTTCCGGGCCAATGTCTTTCTGTTCAGCTCGGCCTATTTCGGCTCAACCCGCACCGACGGTGAATATGACGAGTCGAGCGGCTACATCAACAACCAGGATTTTCTGCTCATCGACCACAACGGCCAGTACGAATACGAATACGACCTGGTTGTCGGCTCCGTCACCGACATCCGGCAGTTTGCCTACGCCCAGCCCCGGCCCGCCACCAAACCCGATTTTCGGTTCGGACAGGACCGGCTGGGCTGGCATTATTACAACGCCCGCGATCAGGGCTGGCCGATTCGGAATGAACTGAACATCCGCTGGGAACGGGTCGACATGGACAAAGTGACGTTTCGGATTCAGAGTCCGTTCGTGTTCTGGCAAGCCGCCGACATCCCCAAAATCTACCTGCAGGCTGCGTTCAAAACCAGCAGCCCCACCGTCCGGCTCATCTGGCGCAAGCCCGGCGAAATTGACTCCTACGACATCCCGACGCGCTCGGTCGATTTTCCCGTCATCAACGACGGTCAGTTCAGAACCTACGAAATCAAGCTCGAAGGGCGGGCGGGCTGGGATGAGGTTATCGAGCAGATTTCGCTGAGTCCGGCCGACGACAAAACGCAGTCGCAACGAGGATCAACCGTGCGCATCCGCAGCGTCACCACCAACCGGCCACCGGGGTGAGTAACTGGTAAATTCGCAAAAAAAGGGTGCCCCGATTGGTTGGAGCACCCTTTTTTTGCGCGTGTTCTGCTGAATTAACCAACGATGAACGGAGCGGCAATAGCCAGCACCTGCTCTCTGGTCAGTATCTCATCGAAGGCTTCCGTAACGTTAGCCCGGCTGATGCCCATACCGCTCACCAATGCGGCTACGTCGACACCACCCTGCATCGCGTTTTCTTCGCCCGAGTAGATAGCACCCGGAAGACCACCCGATTCGGCGTTGGTGATGTACGGTTTCTGATTGACGCCATTGACCTGAGCACGCAGGTAGCGAATGCGGGCCGCGTGGCGGGCTTCGACCGAGTGAATCTGAAGGGCAGTCGTCAGCACGGCCGGGAACGGAATCAGGCGGGCAGCCTGACCTTTGTAGGCCCGAACACCGGTGTCTTCAAACGCCTGAGCAACCGCGTAGTTCGTCACCACGTTGCTGAATACGTCCGGGAAAGCACCCCTGCCGGTGAAATCGAAGGTAGGCTTCGACACGGCC
>JAYTAC010000450.1:0-3543 GCA_043737755.1 Spirosoma sp. | reverse complement strand
AACAGCGGGCCACGATAAACCGGGGATCGTCCAGCACCAAACGCGGTCGACGCCCCTCAAAACGGTAAACGACGTATGAACTGGCCCCGTCGCCGTCTAACGCCTGACCGGGTTGCTGCCAGAATAACTCGATGCCTTCGGGCACCACGGCGGCTTTGAGGTCGCGGGGAGGCAGGGGCGGAATGCTGTCTAACCACGGCATGGTGGGTGGCAGTGCCGGGTAATTATAAAAGCGCGTTTGCAGCGAATCCCGGATGGCTAATGGGTTTGTTTTTAGTGATTTTGCGCTGAAAAATACGCTGCCGAGTACCGCTTTCTGCTGCCGGTTGTAGCGCATCTGATCGGGAAACTCGGTAGCCCGGCCCCAGCCCGGATCGCGCTCCGACCCGCGCCCCACGCGGTATGCACCCTGCCCGACATACAGGTGGACTTTCCCCGAATTACGGGTCCACCACTCTACTAATGTTTTGTAGGGTGCCCGACCAAACTCCGAACTAAAATAAACCTGCGGCACAATGTAGTCGATCAGTCCCTCGCGCACCCATTTGCGGGTGTCGGCGTAGTTGTCGTAGTAGGCCTGCCCACCGTTGGTAAGCGAACCGTTGGGGTCGTTGCTTTGGTTTTTCCAGATGCCAAACGGACTGATACCAAACTTTACCCACGGCTTGTTGGCGCGGATGGAGTCGCGCAGTTCAGCCACGAGTTTCGTCACGTTGTCGCGTCGCCAGTCGGCTTTGAGCATTCCGTTATAATTGGCCTGGTAGGTGACCTCGTCGCGCAGGGTCTGACCGACTTCGGCATAGGGGTAGAAATAGTCGTCGAAGTGAATGCCATCTACGTCATATTCGCGCACCACGTTGGCCACAACACCGGCGATATAGGACCGAACGGCGGGCAGTCCGAGATTGAACAGTTTGCGGCCACCGTATTCCAAAATCCATTCCGGTTTGCGAAAAACAACGTTTGTGGGGGCAACACTGGCCGATTTGCTGAATGTAGCCCGGTCGAGGTTGAACCACGCATGAAACTCCAGTCCGCGCTGGTGAGCCTGCCCGATCATGAACTCCAGCGGGTCGTAGAATGGCTCGGGAGCCAGCCCCTGCTGCCCCGTGAGCCACTCCGACCACGGCTCCGAACTTTTGGCATAGAACGCGTCGGCCGCCGACCGAATCTGCACTACCACGGCGTTCAGGCCCATCTGCTGCTGCTGGTCGAACATGGCTACGAGTTCACCCTGCTGATCGGCGGTGGACAAGCCTTTTTTGCTGGGCCAATCGATGTTGTCGACGGTAGCAATCCACACCGCCCGGAACTCGCGCTTGGGTGGCATCGGACCGGACATGATCGGCCCATCGGCAACTTCGTCCAACCCATCCGTAGCGGCAGGCGGCACCAGTACGGTTGGCGGAGTTGGTTTGGGCGAAACAGGCTTGCCGACGGTGGGTTTCTGCGCAGCGGGTTTGGCGGCAACGGGGCGGCTGACGGGGGCGGCAGGCTTAGTGGCAACGGGTTTGGCACGTCGGCAACCGTAACCAAGAAGAGCAATGAACAGGGAGCAAAAGAAAAGTATCGGACGCATCGGGCAGAACAGATTAACGGCCAAAACTAACGAGGGTTGGGCTACCATCTGCCCAACCCTCGATTAATTCTGCTTTTTCCCGGTTGCCCGGCAAGCGTCACTGCAATAGATGACGTTGTCCCAATCGCGCTCCCATTTCTTACGCCAGGCAAACGGCCGGTTGCAAACGGGGCACATTTTGGTGGGCAGGTCCGACTTTTTGCGCATTTTCATAGTCCCGACGGCGGTTTTATCAGTTTGCGTTACCGCTTTCCCCGGCCCCCGCGCCGAATTTCGCCTTTCGGGGCGGTGCCTTCGGTTTTCTTCGGCCTGGGCGTGCTGCCGGTGCTGCGCGAGGATGATGAACTACGGGCCGAACCGTCGGACCGCGAATCGCCGGATCGTGCGTTACCATCGCGTCGGCTGCTGCCCGACCGACCCGACCGACTGCTGCTGTCCGAATCGGAAACGTGCCCGGCTTTATCACTGACCAGCGCGAAGTCCATGCTCCGGCGGGCGAGGTTAGTTTCTTTCACGCGCACCACCACCTGATCGCCGAAGGTGTACATTTTCTTGGTCCGGCTCCCGACGATGCGGTAATTTACCTTGTCGAACTCGTAGAAATCGTTGCTCAGGTCCTGCATTCGCACCAACCCTTCGCAGTTATTCTCAGTAATTTCCACGAAAATGCCAAACTCGGTAACGCCCGAAATAACGCCCTCGAACGTCCGGTTGTCGTCCATCCGGCTCATAAACTCAACCTGCTTGTATTTGGTACTGGCCCGCTCGGCATCAGAAGCCATCTTTTCGCGGGCCGACGCGTGTTTACACTGATCTTCCAGCGGGTCGCGGTCTTCAGGCTTTCCTTTGTCCAAATAATGTTGCAACAACCGGTGCGCCATCATGTCGGGGTAGCGACGGATGGGCGACGTGAAGTGCGAATACCGCCGGAATGCCAGGCCAAAGTGCCCCAAATCCTCGGTGCTGTACCGCGCCTTCGACATCGTTCGGACGGCTAACTGAGAGAGCATTCCCGCTTCGGGTTTGCCTTCGATGAGGGCCATAAACCGGTTCATCGAGCCGGACAGGTGCTCATCGTCAATGCTTAGTTTGTAGCCCAGCCGACCGGCGAAATCAGCGAACTGCTGCAACCGGTCCATGTCGGGGCCTTCGTGCACCCGGTAGACCATCGTGTTCTCATCTCCGCCCTTGTTTTGCTTCGAGAGCAGGTGTACGTATTCGGCCACACGTTTGTTGGCCAGCAGCATGAACTCCTCGATCAGCTTGTTGGTGTCCTGCCGGAGCTTAGGATACACCGACAGTGGCACCCCGTTCTCGTCTAAGTTGAACCGCACTTCAACCGTGTCGAAGTTGATGGCCCCGCTTTTGAAGCGTTCGCTGCGGAGTTTGAAGGCTAATTCGTTCAGCAGTTGTAACTCGGCAAGGTAGTTGCCGTTGCTGTTGTTGAGAACATCCTGCGCTTCTTCGTACGAAAACCGACGGTCGGAGTGAATGGCCGTGCGACCGAACCACTCCTTAACAATGCGGGCGTCGGGTGTGAGTTCAAACACCGCCGAGAACGTCAGTTTGTCTTCGTTGGGGCGAAGCGAGCACAGGCCATTCGACAGTTTTTCGGGCAGCATCGGCACCACCCGATCCACCAAATAGACCGACGTGGCCCGTTTGTAGGCTTCCTGCTCCAATTTGGAACCGGGCCGGACGTAGTGCGTCACGTCGGCGATGTGAATGCCAATTTCGTAATTGCCATTGTCGAGCATCTGCACCGACAGCGCGTCATCGAAATCCTTCGCGTCGACGGGGTCGATGGTGAACGTGGTCACGTCGCGCATGTCGCGCCGTTTGGCCAGGTCCTGTTTTGTGATTTTGGTCGGGATCGTTTCGGCTTCCTGCTCCACATCTTCTGGGAAGTGGATCGGCAGGCCAAACTCGGCTAAGATGGCGTGCATCTCGGTGTTGTTCTCCCC
>JAYTAC010000449.1:0-1301 GCA_043737755.1 Spirosoma sp. | reverse complement strand
TGCCTTCGCAGTCGAATGCTGAATTTGGCTCGAGCGATACGCTACAGGGAAACGGTGCCTGGAACCCCCGTAACCGGCAGATAACGCTGAATCTTCAGGCGAAACTCAGACTTCAGTTCCGACGTGGTACGACGATAACCTTCCGCGACACTACTTATCTCTTTACTCAGACTTACATACCGCAATGATGCGAACACATCTATATATTTTCCTCGTTCCAGCCTTGCTCGGTGGACTGTTCGGCGGCTGCTCCGAGAAAGTCGAGCCGAAACCCATCACGTACAGTCAGTTGCTCACCGGCACGGAAAAGAAATCCTGGCGCATCGTGTCGGCTCAGATTTTCGACGACGGCAATGCGTCCGGCATAATACCGGCAGCTCAGCTTGATGATCCATGCGTTATTGACGATCTCTACACGTTTTACGCGAATGACGAGCGGAAGTTCGAGATCACGGAAGGCGCGTCTAAATGCGCTGCAAACGACCCCGACGTGTTCTTTACGGACAACTGGACGCTCATCAATGCCGATGCGTCGCTTGAGTTTGCGCTTCCTATTTTAGGAATAAAATACCCGTACACCATCAAAAATCTAACGGCCAGCGTACTGACGATTGAGTTTTACGTCCCGGATGTCAATGCCAGTTACCGCTTCACATTCAACGCAACCCCGACGAAATAAGCCATGATCCGAACTATACTCAGCATTTGTCTGCTCGTTTGGCTGAACACGAACGGGCTGGCCCAAACGGTCCGAACCCCTCAGCAGTGCGCCACCATGGAGATGGATAGTCTGCTGCGGGCGCGGAACCCGGAGTTGGGCACGCTCAACGATTTTGAGCGGGTACTCCAGCTCAAAGTGCTCGACATCAAAAAGAAAATGCAGTCGGGGCGGCTGGCTGCCCCGGTCATTACCATCCCGGTGATCGTTCACGTCGTGCACAACGGGGAACCCGTAGGGCAGGGCCGTAATCTGAGCGAAGCGCAGGTAAAAGCCCAACTCGAAACGCTCAACGAAGATTTCCGGCGCAGAGGTGGTACGCGCGGCTTCAACGCCGACCCCGCCGGGGCCGACATCGAAATCGAGTTCTGCCCGGCGGCCATCGACCGGCAGGGCCGCGCCATGGCCGAGCGCGGCATCGACCGCGTCAACGGTAACCGCGCCAACTGGGACCGCGACGAGATTGAGGGCGTTCTGAAACCCAGCACGTTCTGGGACTCCAACAAATACTTCAACATCTGGGTGTTGGAGTTCAATAGTGCCGACCGACTGCTGGGCTACGCGCAGTTTCCGAGTCAGTCCA
>JAYTAC010000448.1:0-8683 GCA_043737755.1 Spirosoma sp. | reverse complement strand
GGGAACCGGAAGCTGGTGCTACACGGTGAACCCCGAACAGCGCATTGAGGAAACGCAGCTTATCGGAAGCAGGGGGAAAATCACGTTCTCTTTCTTTGAGAAATTCATCATCCGGGTAGAGACCAAGTCGGGCTCGGACGAGTACAGGGTGCCGTTTCCAGAACACGTGCAGCAACCGCTGATCGAACTGATCGTGAGCGAATTACGGGGTGGTTCCAAAAGCCCGAGTACGGGTGATACCGGGGCGAGGAGCACGGCCATACTTGATCAGATCACCGCGCGTTGAACGAGACTCATTACCAATCATGAACAACCACTTATCCCGCAGTCTCAACAAGCTATTGCTGCTGATCGGTGTGTTTATTTATGCGCCACTGCTTCAGGCCCGAATCGTTCGGATCGAGATCACTACTGTGCAGTCGCCAACGTTTGGGGGGCGGACGTTCGGGCCGGTGGGCGCGTACGAAAAACTTCGGGGACGGGCCTACGGTGAACTTGATCCGACTGCTCCGCAAAATGCCGTCATCACCGATATCGCGCTGGCACCCCGCAACGGCAGGGGTATGGTGGAATACGCCATGGACATCTATATCCTGAAGCCGATCAAACTGGCTAATGGAAACCACCGGCTTTTTCTGGAAGTAAACAATCGCGGGAGCAAATTATTCGGCGGATTCAACAACAGCGGTGGCGGTAATGACCCCACTACGGCGGCCGACGCTGGTGAGGGATTTTTGACGAACCGGGGCTACACCATCGCCTGGAATGGCTGGGACCCGTCGGCTGCGGTAACGGCTAACAATCTGACGATCAACGTTCCCACGGCTAAACAGGCCGATGGGTCGACGGTCACCGGTTCTTCATACGAGTACATTGTTTTCGATAGTCCGGCGTCGACGGCGTATTCGCTCGCCTACCCGGCCGCAACCCTCGACAAAGCGGGGGGTAGGCTCACCGTGCGCGACCACTTGGCCGATGCGCCGGTTCCGGTTGCGGCCGATGGCTGGGAATACGTCGATACGAGAACGATTCGGCTGCTGCCCGCCGGAACGCCTTTCCGGCAAAGTGCGATCTACGAGTTTGTTTACACCGCCCGCGATCCCCTCGTGGCCGGTATCGGTTTTGCCGCCACCCGTGACTTTGTTTCGTTTCTGCGCTACGCCACAAGCGACGATTTTAGCAACGTCAATCCGGTAGCCGGTGATGTACAGCATACCTTTTCCTACGCCGTGTC
The DNA here is from genome assembly GCA_043737755.1 of Spirosoma sp. Taxonomy (GTDB): domain Bacteria; phylum Bacteroidota; class Bacteroidia; order Cytophagales; family Spirosomataceae; genus Spirosoma. The sequence continues at coordinate 7,449 of JAYTAC010000448.1, read as the reverse complement.
GCAGCCCGCCCGTTACCTGAACGACTTCCAGACCCTGGGTTTCAACGCCGACGAACAAAACCGGCGCGTCCTCGATGGCATCGAAAACTGGCTGGGGGGCGGCAGCGGCATTGGTCTGAACGTGCGGTTTGCCCAGCCCAGTCGAACGGAACGCAACCGGCAAAATCACCTGTATCCCGAGGGTCTCTTCCCGTTCGCCCACCCGGTCCTGACCGACCCGTTTACCGATAAAACGGCGGGACGGGAGGGTGCCTGTTCCGCCAATAACACTTGCCCGAAGGTTTTCGAGATCAACTCCGCCAACGAATACTGGGTAAAAGCGGCTTCGCTGCTCCACACCGATACTAAGGGAAATGACCTGCCCGACCCGGAAAACGTGCGTTTCTTTCTGCTGTCGGGGATGCAGCACGGTACGGGTCCCAACAGTCGGGGAATATGCCAGCAACTGCAAAACCCTACCAACGCGGAACCCCTGCTGCGTGCTCTGTTCGTGGCATTAGTCGACTGGGTGATTACGGGCAAAGAACCGCCCAAAAGCGAAGTTCCCCGGCGGTCAGCGGGCACGGCGGTTGTGGCACGGGCGCAGCCCGGTTTGCAAACGGGGCTGATTCCGCCGGACGCCCTCGGCTGGCCCGCGATTCCGGGCGTGACCTACACGGGGTTAGTGACCATCCGGTACCAGCTTGACTTCGGGCCGGGAGTACCGGCCAACTACCCACCGGGCGTGATAGGGCGACCCAACTACGTAAACTTCGTGTCGGCGGTTGATCGGGACGGGAACGAAGTGGCGGGCGTTCGGTTGCCATCCGTTGCGGCTCCGGTGGCCACGACAACCGGCTGGGCGTTGCGCCGGGCCGAATTCGGCGGAAATGACGGTTGCGAAGCGGCTGGTCAGCATATTCCCTTCATGCGCACCAAAGCCGACCGATTATCGGTCAACGACCCACGTTTGTCGCTGGAGGAACGTTACCAAACCCACGCCGGGTACGTACGGGGGGTGGAGAAAGCAGTGCGGGAATTGGAAGCCCGGCGTTTTCTGCTGACTAAGGATATCGAACCCTACATCAGAGCTGCCGAAGCGAGCAATGTGCTGAGGTAGACAACCCCAAAACCATACTGTTAGCAGTTGAGTTGTCATTCTTCGACAACCTTTCATTGATCCTGTTGATTATGAAGATGATAAAAACCCAATTATGCCGGGGATTGTTGCTATGTGGCCTTTTAGTCCCCTGCTTGGGCCGGGCACAGGCCCCGGTAAAGACCAGCGATGCACTCCCGGTAAACACCGAACTCCCGGCCGTCGAAACCCAGCCGCCGGTTTCGGCCGGTCAGCAACCCGCTTTTGCGGGACAAACCCGCATACCCGGTGTTAAAACCGGAACCCCGCTTCAGGTCAGCATTATCGCCCGGAATCTACGTGCTCCCTGGGGATTAGCGTTCCTGCCCGATGGCCGTATGTTAGTGACCGAGAAACCCGGCACAATGCGCATCGTTACGCAGCAGGGAACGGTGGGCAGTACCTTGCTGGGCGTACCGGCGGTGCGTTTTCAGGGCGACGGCGGGCTGTACGACGTTAAACTCGATCCTGATTTTGCCCGAAGCCGGTTGATCTTCTGGACCTTCGTAGAACCCGTGGCGGGCGGCAGTTTGACCTCGGTCGCCCGCGCCAAACTGTCGGCCGACGAAACCCGGCTGGACGACGTTCGGGTGATTTACCAGGCGACACCGGCCTACAAAGGACCCAATCACAACGGCTCCCGGATGCTGTTTGATCCGCAGGGCAATCTGTTCGTGAGTTTTGGCGACCGCTTCGACGACAGTATCCGGGTGCAGGCGCAGGAACTGAATTCGTCCCTCGGCAAGATCGTCAGGATCACCAAAGAGGGCAAAGCCGCTCCCGGTAACCCCTTTGCCAACACCCCCGATGCCCGTCCTGAAATCTGGTCGCTTGGACACCGCAATCCGCAAGGGCTGGCCATTCATCCCCAAACCGGTGATCTGTGGCAAAGCGACATCGGTCCGCAGGCGGGGGATGAAATCAACCTGATCCGGCCCGGTGCCAACTACGGCTGGCCGCTGGCTTCTTACGGCATTGAATACAGCGGGAAACCCGTGAACGAGGGAAAAACCACGATGGAAGGCACCGAACAGCCGGTGTATTATTGGGACCCCACCGTTGCGCCCAGCGGCATGAGTTTCTACACGGGTAAGCTGATCCCGGAATGGACGAATAATTTGTTCGTTCCGGCCCTGCGGGGGATGCACATTGCCCGGTTAGTCATCAAGGATAATAAGATCGTGGGCGAAGAACGGCTCCTGACGGATCAGCAGCGCCGGATGCGCCAGGTGGTTCAGGGACCCGACGGTGCGCTGTACGCCATTACGGACGACAGGGAGGATGGCGTAATTTTACGAATCGCCCCGCAATGAGTGGGGTGGGTGGCCCTCCCGGTTCATCGTCAGCATCATCCGTTCCCATGTTCATCATCGACACCCACCTCGACATTGCGCTCAACGCCCTCGAATACAACCGCGACTACCGATTGCCGACATCGGACATTCGGGCGTCGGAACAGGGCATGACCGACAAAATCGACCGGGGCAATAACGTCGTGTCGCTGCCCGACCTGCGCCGGGGAAACGTTGGTTTGGTGGTCGCTACGCAGATTGCACGGGTCAATACGGGAAAAGAAAATCTGCCCGGAGCGGGCTGGAACTCACCCGCCCAGGCGTGGGCCACGACGCAGGCGCAGCGGGCGTGGTATGAAGCGATGGAAACGGTAAGGGCAGACGGTGTGCCGGAGATGGTTCAGGTCAATAGCTGCGCCACGCTCGATGCGCACGTGACGCGCTGGTTGGACGAGAGCCAGCCCGCCGAAAACAAAACTGTTGGTTATATCTTGAGTCTCGAAGGAGCCGATTCCCTCATCGACCTGTCGTATGTGGAGCGGGCGTATGCCTATGGACTACGGACCATCGGACCGGCGCATTACAGCACGGGCCGCTACGCCCCCGGCACGGGCTTGTCGGGACCGCTGACGTCCCAGGGCCGCGACCTGCTGGGCGAAATGGACCGGCTGGGCATGATTTTAGACATCACGCACCTAACCGACGAAGGATTTGATGAAGCTATCTCAATGTACGGGGGACCTGTCTGGGCCAGTCATCACAACTGCCGGGCGTTGGTTCCTCACCAGCGGCAACTGACCGACGACCAGATTCGGGTGCTCATCGAGCGGGGTGCGATTATCGGTGGTTGTTTCGACGCCTGGATGATGCGGCCCGGCTTCACCCAGCGCGTGAGCAATCCCGCCGATTTTGGCATCACCATCGCCACCATTGTGGATCATTACGATCACATCTGCCAGCTTGCCGGAAACGCGCTCCACTGCGCCATCGGCTCCGACCTCGACGGCACCTACGGCCGCGAACAGTCGCCCACTGACCTCGACACCATCGCCGATTTGCAATCGCTCCGGGGTGCGCTGACTAACCGGGGCTACTCCGAATCTGACATCACGAACATTTTCCACGGCAACGCGCTACGTTTTTTGCGGGAAGCGTTGCCGTGATGGTTGACGGTAAGTGAGCATCTGCATTCTTATTTATTAGAGTTCATTTCTTTGTGCATCTTATTCATCATATCTAAATACTCTTCCAGTGTTCCTAAGCCTACTGCCGCTCTTCTTTTGTTGACCGTATTGGGATCTTTCAAATTTTTGGTGACAGCTAAGTTGTCTTTCCAATCCACTTGAGTGCCGTACAGTTGCGGTTTACCCGAGTTGACATTGACCCGGTCTGTCAGGTAAGCGTAATTTTTGCCATCGGCTTTGTTCGCTTTTACTTCTTTTTCCATGCCGGTCAGGACTTGCTTCTGAAATTTTAGGTCGTGATCACAGTGCTGGACACATAACCAGTAATTATTGGCTCCTTTTTTACCCACCAAGTCATAATTAGGGTAGCCGTATTTGCTGAAAATAGCTTTCAGTATGGGGGTGTGTCTAATGAACGCTTCCTTTTGGAGTCTCTCGTACTGTGCTATCTCACCCGTTTTAAAACTTTCCAGAAAATCCTGTTGAACCTTTTGGTCAACAAAGGCCAAACTATCAATTACCTGTCTCAACGCAGGGTTCTTGATAGATTCTTGAGCGTGCGTTGATAAGCTTGTGAGCATTGCTGTCAGTGCCAATAAGATGACGTGCTTCATGGGTCATGTCGTTGTTTCGTATGACTATTTCTTTACTTAAGTAGTAGCGGGTGATACCCTTACCCGCTGTCCAACCCGGCTCTCGTAGCCGTGCGTGGGTGTGTAGCTAATGGCTTGTTTGCCATAACAACCCGTGCCGTCGTAGGGACGGAGATTGGGGTCCTCTTCGCACGAATCGGCGCAGGTGCCGCTATGTTCGTGACCGCATCCTTCGCACAGAACGACCCGGTTGTGGCAAATCGGACTGGCGCAGTTGACTATCCGGCTGGCGGGTATTCCGCACCGGGTACAAACCGATACCACCGTGGGGTCAACGTGGTTTATGGTCACCGTCAGGCGGTTGTCGAATACGTAGCACTGCCCGTCGAAACCGTCACCCCCCGCTTTCAGACCGTAGTTGATGATGCCGCCGTGGAGTTGGTACACGTTCTCGAACCCCTGCGACAGCAGGTACGCGCTGGCCTTTTCGCATTTGACACCGCCCGTGCAGTACGTGATGATCGTCTTGTTTTTCAGGTGGTCGATCTCGTGAACGTGTTCGGGCAGGTCGCGCAGGTTTGCCATGTCGAAGGTGACGGCGTTTCTGAATTTACCCACCGCGTGTTCGTAGTTCGACCGCATATCGACCAGCACCACGTCGGGGGTGTTTCTGAGTCGCCGGAACTGCTCCGGGTCGAGGTGAACGCCCGTTTGCCGACGCGGGTCGATGGGCAGGTCGGAGTGAACGATCTCGTTCTTGACCCGGACGTGTAGTTTGTGAAACGTATGAGTGTCTGATTCGTCTGCTTTGAAATCGATACCGGCGAAACGCGGATTGGCCCGGAGCGCACTCATGTACGCGTCGCAGTCGGCGGTCAGTCCCGACACGGTGCCGTTAAGTCCTTCGGTCGCCACAATCACGCGCCCCAGCAAATTGAGCCGCAGGCACAGCAGATGGTGTTCCTGGCGGTACTGATCCGGGTTTTCAATGGCTGAGTAGCAGTAGTAAAGCAGGACGCGGTACGGTTTCATGGGGCAAAATTAAACCAAAACGGCGGTAGGAACGTAATCAGTGGGTCTGTGCTGACGCGTGTACTGCCGATCGACTCACCAACTCATTCACTACTTTATGCACATCGCCATTACGGGAAATATCGGGGCTGGCAAAACAACGCTCGCCGAACAATTAGCGGCCCACTACGGCTGGGAGGTACTGTACGAGGCCGTCGAGGGTAATCCGTATCTGGCTGACTTCTACGCCGATATGCCGCGCTGGTCGTTCAATTTGCAGGTTTACTTTCTGAATAGTCGTTTCGCGCAGGTCAAGAAAATCATGGCCGTCCGGTACGCTAATGAAGCAGCCCCCAACCAGCAGCCGCAAACCGTTGTGCAGGACCGGACCATCTACGAAGATGCAGCCATCTTCGCCCGTAACCTCCACGAGAGTGGCCGCATGACCGACCGCGACTACCAGACGTACCAGAACCTGTTCGGCAACATGATTAGTCTCGTTCGTCCGCCCGACCTGATGATTTACCTCCGCGCCGACCTGCCTAAACTGCGCCAACAAATCCTGAAGCGGGGCCGGTCGTTCGAGCAATCCATCAGCGACGAATACCTGAACAGCCTGAACCGGCTCTACGAAGAGTTTATTGCGTCGTATCGGGAGGGGGAACTGCTGGTGCTGGATGTGAACGTGCTGGACTACGCCGGGTTGCCTGCCGATTTCATCGACGTTGTGCGGATGGTCGACGAGCGGCTGGGCAATCTGAAACGCTATTTATAAACACTCCCCGCAGCCTGCTCCACAAGGTCTTTTGGTAGCAGCCACGCCATGAACTTGCCCACTTTACTGATACGCCCGTCACGACTTCGGCCTTGCCGGACAGCATGGCGTCGACGGACTGCCGTACAACGTCGGCGGGGGTCATGTTCACGCGCCCGGCAGCTTTGCGCCCTTTCTCGCCGGTCTGCGCCCGTGCAATGAAGTCCGTGTCGGTGGCGCCGGGGCTAACGCAGCTAACGGAGACCGGTGTACGTGTCAACTCCTGCCGCAATCCCCGGCTGAAACTAACCACGGATGCTCTGGACGCTGCGTACAGACTCAGCCCCGGAATGGCCTGGTAAGCCGCCGAACTGCCAATGTTGAGGATGTATGATGTTGCCTGCTGCCGAAGCCGGGGCAGAAACAAATAACGTAGTTGTACCAATGTCCCGTTGTCACGCTGAGCATGTCCATGTGCTGACCCAGGGCGTGACTCCCGAACGGGCCGCTCAGTCCGTAGCCTGCATTGTTGACCAGTATTTGCACCGCGTATCCTTTCTGATCGCACCAGTCATGTACCTGCTGTGCGGAGTCGGTCCGGGCCAGATCGATGGCGAGGTAGTCCGCCCGGACGCCATGGGCGTCACTCAGCCGCCGGGTTTCCCGCTGCAACAGCGATTCCGACCGGGCCACCAGCAGCACGTCGAACTTCCGGCGGACGAGTTCGTCGGCAATGGCTAAGCCAATGCCTTTGCTGGCTTCCGTAATGAGGGCGTAGGGCATTTTAACTATTTACCTTCGAGATAAACCGGTGGTAGAAGGACGTTTTGCTGTTCTCATCTTTGGGCCTGTATTTACCCCGTCACCACCGGCACGTACATCACCCGCCGACGGCTGGCTTCGCCCACAAAAGGCGATTGCTGCGCCCGGTGCCGGATGCGCCCGTCGTGAACCGACGAATCGCCCACGCTCATGTCGAAGCCAATCTCGTGTTTGTCGGGGTCGTTGTCGACGAAGGATTTCTTGCGGAACAGCATCTTCAGCAGGTCCTGCTTGTGGGTACCGGGAACAACGCGCAGACCGCCGTTTTCGTAAGGTGTCGGGTTGAGGTGAATCCCCACGTTCAGTATTGGCATGATGCGCTGACCCGAGAATATGTCGCGTGGGCTGTCGGTATGCCAGCCCATCTGCGAGAACTTGCTGTTGAGCGTTTGGATGTGATGATTCGTAGTCAAGCCGTTTCTTGTAGTTTCCCAACCGAATAGTCGGACCTGTCCAGATCTCCTTTTCCTTGTGAGACAAAGCCTTACCGACGAAATTATGACCGTTCGCCAACACGTGCCAATCGTAGCCAATTCAGCCCGCATGAGGTTCATTGGTCAGTTTATTGTTGGACTCATAAAAAGCAGAGATCGGGGCCGTCCGTGCGGCATAATCTTGCGAAGTCGCTCATTGTCTCAACGATAAAATAAAATTAGTATCGGACGAAATGCGAATT